>DATCTE010000033.1:0-2926 GCA_036568085.1 Thiobacillus sp. | reverse complement strand
CTGGCCCTGGCTGCGGCAAAAGCGCTGGGCTATCTGACGCCTGCCGTCGATGACGCAGACCGCGCGCTTGTCCGGCTGCAAAAAGTATGGACGGCCGACGGGCAACCGGCGGCCGCCTTTGTCGAGTTCGAGGCGGCGCTGGTACGCGAGGGCTTGCGCCTCCGGCACCTGGCCATGCGCCGCCGCACCGCCTGACCTACTCCGGCAGGTGGTGCTGGCCGACGCTCACGCGCTTGGCCTGCAAACTCTCGGCAAGTGACCTGTCCTCGATGAATTTCACGGCGTCGCCCTCGTTGAGCTGGGTGAGCGTGGCGTTCACCAGATTGTCGGCATTGAAATACAGTTCGTCGCCGTCGGCGCGCCGGATGAAGCCATAACCCTCGTCGGGATAGAGGCGCACCACCTCGCCGATGTATTCCGTATCGTGGGTCTTGGTTTCGCGGCGCAGGCGCCGGGAATAGTCGTCGAGCTGGCGCCTGGCCGCATCGAAGGCGTCGCGCAGGGCGACATAGATGTCTTCGTGGCGGTCGCGGTTCACCACGATTTCGCTGCCCGGGACGCCGATGTCGATGCGCACGTTGAAGAATTTTCCCTGATGCTTGTGCTGGTGCGGCATTTCCACCACCACCCGGCAGGACATGATGGGCTCGAAGAAAGTCTCCAGTTTTTCGGCCTTTTCCCGGATATGCGTCTCCAGCGCGTCGGAATGCTCGATATCGCGAAACGTGATTTGCAGCGGCGTTTTCATCTTGTCATCCTTCCGTTCAGGTTAGGGATCCATCGGCTGGGGCCGATTTTTTTGTCTGCTTATCCTCCGTGTCATCCGGTCAACACAATCGGGCACTCGATCTCATCCAGCACCCGGTCCAGGCCTTCCGTCTTGAGGAAGCGCTCCTTGTCGGGCAATACCAGGCAGCCCGCCTCTTCACGACGGGCCACTTGAATCAACTTAGACCCATTTATCCCGCTTAGCCACACACAGCGCCCGCTGGTTTCCCTCGCCTTCAGCGCGGTCTGGGCAGCAGCACAGGCCGCCCGGTACGCATCCTCGTTTTCCGCGTCGATCAACAGCAGCAACTCGGCGCCATTGCGTCTAGCCAGCATGACGCCAAGATCCAGATTCCGTGTGGAGATCGACCCCTCGTCGAGCAACACCAGCACCGGCCCGGTTCCCGATCGGCTGCCCGCGTGTGGGGCCGTGGTCCGGGAAACGGTCATGACCCGGATGCCCGACCGCCTGCCCAGCACGACCAGGTCGAATGCCTGGGCCAGGGTATTCACTTCTGCAGAGACCCGGCCGCGTGCGACATGAAACGACCAGCGCAGGCGCAAGGTTTCCGCAGCCTCGGCCAGCAGGCGCTGCAGAGCTTCCGCCTCGCGTCGCCAGGTACGCTCCACGTCATCCTGCGACAGCGGACGGCCTGCTCCCGACAACAAGCTGAATTCGCGCGCGAAGGGCAGGCCGATCAGGTGCTGCAGGTTGATGTCTTCGACGAACAGCCCGGCCAATTCCGCGTCGAGTCCCGCCGCCAGGTCGGCAGCCGCGGTCAGTGCGGCGGTGCTGCGCGGCGATTCGTCGAGCGCCACCCATATCCTGGGAACGGCAGGCCGTTCATGCAGCGTCAGGCTCATGCTTGCCTCCAGAACCGGATGGGGTCTTTCTTGCATAGGCGCGCCGCAGTTCGGCCAGATGCTTGAGCCGCTGCGCCACGCGCTGGTTGAGACTGCCCTCGGTATCGGGCAGGCCAACGGGTATGCCGGTCAGCAGTTCGAGCGCCTCGTCCACCGTTTCCACCGCGTAGATGTGGAAACGCCCTGCCGCTGCGGCTTCCACCACGTCGCGGCGCAGCATCAGGTGGGCCACGTTGGAAGCGGGAATCAGCACCCCCTGCTGGCCGGAGAGGCCGCGCTTGCTGCAGATGTCGAAGTAGCCCTCGATCTTTTCGTTCACCGCGCCGATCGCCTGCACCCGGCCGAACTGGTCGACCGAGCCGGTCACCGCCAGCGACTGCCGGATCGGCGCATTGGCCAGCGAGGACAGCAGTGCGCACAGTTCAGCCACCGAGGCGCTGTCGCCTTCCACCTGGCCGTAGGTCTGCTCGAACACCAGGCTTGCCGCCAGCGACAGCGGCTGCTCGGCGGCGTAGCGCGACGCCAGGAAGGAAGACAGGATGAGCACGCCCTTGGAATGGATCGCACCGCCCAGCTTGACCTCGCGCTGGATGTCGATCAGTTCGCCTTCGCCCAGGCGGGTGTTGGCGGTAATGCGCGAAGGCTGGGCAAAGCTGAAGTCGCCGAGCTGGAAGACCGACAGGCCATTCACCTGCCCCACCTGCTCGCCCTCGGTGTCGATGTGCAGGATGCCGCGCAGGATGGCTTCGTGCGAGCGTTCGCGCAGGCGGTCGGAGCGCCTGATCTGCGCCTCGATCGCGCGTTCGACGTCGGCACGCGCCACCACTTCGCGCGTGTCCTGAACCGCCCAGTAATCCGCCTCGCGCACCAGGTCGGCCAGGCTCTCCATGTGGGTGGAGAGCTTCTCCGCATCCTCGGCACGGCGTGCGCTGTGCTCGATCACGCGCGCCACCGCGCCGCGGTCGAATGGCCGCAGCCCGTCCCTGCGCGCCAGCGTGCCGATCAGCCGTGCGTACAGCAGGTCGTTGTCCGCGCTGCGCTCGACTTCATCCTCGAAATCCGCCGCCACCTTGAACAGTTCGCCGAACTCCGGATCGTATTGGGCGAGCAGGTAGTACAGCAGGCGGTTGCCGATCAGGATCACCTTGGTGTCGAGCGGGATCGGTTCCGGGTCCAGCGACACGGTGCTGACCAGGCTGTACATCTGCCCGAGCGATTCGATGCGAATCTCATGGGTCGAAAGCGCGCGCTTCAGGCCTTCCCACGAAAACGGCTGGGACAGCAGCTTGAAGGC
>DATCTE010000032.1:0-8043 GCA_036568085.1 Thiobacillus sp. | reverse complement strand
CCCGGATACCGCGTCGGCTGGATCGTGCCGGGACGCTGGCGCAAGGCCGTCGAGCATCTGAAGTACGTCAGCACCATGTCCAACGCCACCCTGCCGCAACTGGCCGTGGCCCACTATCTGGCGGACGGGCGCTACGAACGCCACCTGAACAAGGTGCGCCGCACCTACGCCGACAACCTGGCACGCATGCAGGCGCACATCGCACGGCATTTTCCGGCCGGCACCCGGACATCGCGCCCCGACGGCGGCTTCGTGCTCTGGGTCGAACTGCCGGAGCAAACCGATACGCTCGCACTCCACGACAAGGCACTGCGGCAAGGCATCAGCTTCACCCCGGGCAACCTCTTCTCGCCGCAGGGCCGCTATCGCAACTGCTTGCGGCTGGCCGCCGCCCTGCCCTGGGATACGCGGGTGGAACAGGCGCTGGAAGCACTGGGCAAACTGGCCCGGCGCGCCTAGTCGGACACGAAGCCATCACCGGGAGAAATCGCCATGACGCACGCCACCCCTGTCGCCCTCGACGCCCTGGGCATTCCACCGCGCGGCCGTCCCTCGACCTACCCCCAGTCGATCCAGGCTTTTCTGGGTGAGCGGCTGGCGGGACGCGAGAAGCGTGCCCTGGGCGATGCGTTCGGCCTGACGAATTTCGGCGTCAACCTCACGCGCCTGGCACCCGGTGCGGTCTCGGCCTTGCGCCATGCGCATTCCCGGCAGGACGAACTGATCTACATCCTCACCGGATCGCCCACCCTGCGCACCAACGAAGGCAGCGTGCGCCTGTCGCCCGGCATGTGCGCCGGCTTCAAGGCAGGCACCGGCAATGCCAGCCAGCTGCTGAACGAAACCGGCGAAGACGTGCTGTATCTGGAAATCGGCGACCGCTCGCCGGGCGACGAAGTCACCTACCCCGACGACGATCTGTTCGCCACCTTCGTCGATGGCCAGTGGCGCTTCTTCCACAAGGATGGCACGCCGTATTGAACGGGCGCGCCGCCAGCAGAGGGATCACGCCTTCTGCACGACACAGCTCGGCTGCACATAGGAACCTTGACCGTGGGGTCAGCTCAGCCTGGCCCCTTTGGTTGCCATTTAATTGCGTTTAATGTTGTATCGCACGCTTTGATCCGGGAAAACGCATGATCCTTGCCGCAATCGTTCTGTTTTGCCTGGCGGTGGCGCTGGGCCTGGGGCTCGTCGTTCTGGGGGTGCGCTTTCGACGCGGCTCCCGGGCCCTGGCGGCGGCGCACGCCGGCGTCGCCCTGCTGGGCCTGGGCCTGTTGGGGAGGCATATCTTCAGCAGTCCCGTTCACATGTTGTACAACGATGCGGCGCTGCTGTTCGTTCTGGCGCTGTCCGGCGGGCTGGTTCTTCTGGCCCTGCGCATGGGCAATCGAGAACATCGCTCGCCACCGCCGATGATGGGCGTCAGCCTCCACGCGGTCATGGCCCTATCGGCGCTGCTGCTGTTGGTGCTGGGGTACACGCATCCCTGACCTCTCGCCTCAAGCGGCAGTAGACCCGCGCCGCTTCCATCAGCGTGAGGCTGGCAAAAACAGCTAGACCTCAACGACGAAAGAATGTTCTTCAGTGATTCTGCCGAGAAAATAATTCAGAAGCAGCTTGTGCTCCCAGGACAAATTCTCGAAGGACAAGCCGATCCTGCCCCCTTCATTGTCCGTGCCTGTCCGGTGGCGAAGCTTGGCCACGATATGGAGGTTGGTGTGTACGTCATCAAATTTGATTGGAAAAACCAGGTCGAAGAGACTGCCAACGCCCCCCAGGAAGCCTGGAGAGGAAATCATGGCGCCGTCAGCACTTAAATCGACGATCGAGACCTCAAGCGGAATTTCCTGGCCACGGGGAGAGATCGTTGCGGGCAGGGCAGTTTTCATGCGCATCGATTTGCGCACCTCTTTTGCTTTTACCGTAGCCGGGTAAGCGAAGAGCGCATGGACAAAGGGCGCCTTAAAGACATTCAAGACCGGCGCAGTGAAAGAGAAATCGGTCTGGCCCGTGAAGCCCTGAATCAAGTACGCTTCGCCAATGATGATTTCCGTCTTGTGGCCGTCTGTGCCGCTGGGAGTCAACATCACGCCTTTGCCTTGGATGGCCGCGATAAATTGCGCCCCGATCACCGGCGCGCCCTCGCGCATTCTCTGAATATTCAGAACAATACCCGGGCGCAATCGTAATGTTTTCAGGCTCACTTCAAGCAACTCACCGCTATTCAACTCATCAGGCATCAGACACCTCTCTCCGTCAGGGTATAGCCACAAAATCAGGGGTCAGACTCCCCTTCCCAGCGCGCAAAATTCGGGGTCAGGTCTTGCCATGCAATACGTCAATGCAAGACCTGAACCCAGCGTTTCCCGTTTCTAAAAGGAGTCGGGTTCGAACTGGACGAGTTCTTATAAGGTCAACGACAAGGGCCGTCTATACAACTTTAGTCGTAGTACGTTCATACAAGACCCAACCCCTAAGCGAGACCCAGCGGCATATTCAGGAATAAAAAAATAATTTTTATCGGTTGTCGATTCGGGCCCGTCGCAAACGTCTTTGTTACAGACAGACCCAAAGGAGATAACCATGAAATTCATGATGCTGATGATTCCCGCTCTTTACCAGGGCGGCAAACCGGCGCCAGGCTTCACCCCGGACCTAAAGAAGATGGAAGAGATGGGACGGTTCAACGAAGAAATGGGCAAAGCTTTCAAAATTGAATCGCTCAACGGCCTGCATCCGCTGGCCAGGGGTGCGCGCGTGTCGTTCGCCCAAGGCGCGCCCTCCGTGACCGACGGACCGTTCATCGAAGCGAAAGAAGTGTTGGGGGGTTACTGGCTGGTGGAAGCGCCGTCCAAGGAAGACGTGGTGAAGTGGGCGCAGCGCTGCCCGGCCGACGAAGGCGACACCATCGAGATCCGGCAAATCTTTGGGCCCGAAGATTTCGCGAAATAAGGAGTGGGCCCTCAAATACATCTGCCTGGGTTAGATCGAAGACAAATACTTCACGGGACTTTTCCCGAACGAACACAATACTTGGGGTCAGGTCTTGCAATGCAATACATCAATGCAAGACCTGACCCCAAGGTTTTTCTTGGCCGCTCGGGGCCACCTTATTCCCTTGAAATCAATTCGAGCGTGGCCCCTTTAATCTCTTACAGTGGGCAAGCCAGAGCCGCGTAGGTTTGCTGGACAATCTTGCCGTTCCGGATCACAAACGTGTCCGTGCCCAACGGAATCAGCTCGCCGACGCTCCACACGATATAACCCACGTCGCCATGTGCCTCCTGGCAGCGCATGCGAAAGAGTTCAAGCGCCTGTTCGGGCAGATTGTCCAGGAAGGCCTCGAAGAAACGCCGGATTTCAGAGACGCCGCGGTAAACGCAATCCGGCGCATACAGAATGGCCTGCTCGTCGTAATCGCCAACGATAGCGCCGGCCCCTTGCCTGGTCATAAATGCATGAAGGTGCTGGTTCATGACGTTCAGGGTCTGTTCAGTGCTGGTATTCATGGTCTTCTCCTTAAGGTGGTGGTCGATGTGGGGGATCAGTCGTCAAGGAGCGCCATGACCTTACGCGCCTTGGTCCGGCCAAACGGAATCAGCTTCGGCGTGCTGCGCTGGTAGGCGCGGTAACGCTCGCCGAACTGCCGCACCAGATCCCGCTCTTCGTACATGAGTCCGATCAGTACGTAGGCTGTCATCCCGCCGGCGAGCAGCATGTGACCGACGGTCATGGCGCCGGTGGACCATAATCCGATCAACACGCCGAGCTGCATGGGATGGCGGACCCACCGGTAAAGCGCCGGTGCCTTGAATGCAACCGGCGTGTAGGGCAAACCCCTGGCGTGCAGATAGATCTGGCGCAGCCCGAACAGATCGGCGTGATTGATGAGGAACGTGGTCAGCAGCACGAGTCCCCAGCCGCCGAGCGCAACCCCGGTCAGGGTGTTTGCAAGCCATCCGTCTTCGACCTTCCATAGGTGCCCGGTCAGGGGCTGCCAGAAAGCGATGAGCATCCCCAGGACCAGGCTGGTCGCCAGCAGATAGGTGCTGCGCTCGAGGTGCGCGGGAACGTGGCGGGTCATCCAGGCCTTGAACCCCGGCCGCGCCATGACACTGTGCTGCAGGCCGAAGCAGGCGACGATGACCAGATCGACGAGCCAGGCCCATCCAGGCGAAACCGTGCCGGCTCTGTCAACGTTGACCGGGGTCAGCACGCCCACGCTGAATCCGACGAAATAGAGCAAGGCGACGAAGCCCGCCAGATAGGCGCCCAGCCCATAGCTCCAGTTCAATAAGGTTTTCACGATGGTTCTCCTGTTCAGTGTTGAAGGAGTGTTCAATTTAGGTTGCGCGGCCTAGACTCTCTAGTGCGCAACCTGTAGTAAACAGCTACGCATTGCGTAGTTATCTGGAGACGTCATGTTGAAATACGGCCAGTTCTGCCCGATCGCCAAGGCCAGCGAGGTGCTCGGTGAAAAATGGACGGTGCTAATCGTGCGCGAGTTGCTGCTGGGCACGAAGCGGTTCAACGACTTTCAGCGCGCGTTGTCGCTGATCTCGCCGACGGTGCTCGCCAAGCGGCTGAAGACGCTGGAGGAGCAAGGCCTGGTGTTTCGAAAGGCGGTTGCGGGCGGACGCTCGGCCGAGTATCACCTCACCCCTGCCGGCAGGGAACTGTACCCGGTCATCGAAGAGCTGGCTGTGTGGGGCATGCGCTGGGCCCGCAAGCACATGGAAGATTCGGAACTGGATGTCGAACTGCTGATGTGGGATGTCCGGCGTCGCATCGACCGCGATGCCCTGCCGGGCGGACAGGCGGTGATTCGCTTCAGCTTTCCCGAGTTGAAGCACTATCGCGACTGGTGGGTGGTCGTCGATGAAAGCGGGGCCGATCTGTGCACCAACAACCCCGGCAAGGACATCGACCTGCACGTGGTGAGTGACCCACGCACCCTTATCGAGGTGTGGATGGGCGATACCACACTCAGCCATGCCACGTCGTCGGGCAAACTGCGGCTGGTGGGCTCCGCACTCTACTCGCGCACAATGAAGAACTGGTTCATGCTGAGCAACACGCGGGACATCATGGAGGCACCTCATATCGCCAACCGGCAATACGATTGAGGCGTGTATTGATGCATGGTGACAGGAAGAACCCCCGGAGTGTTGGAAACGGTGTCTGAACTGGACCCCACTTGCCCCCTGAAATTAATTCGAGCCTGGCCCCTTTAATTCCCCGATGGGTCGGCCGTTTGCAGGCCCTGCTTTCATTTTCAGACATGGCTTACACGGAAGTCGGACGCCCCCTTGCTGCCAAGCGTCGCCGTTATCGGCATCATTCAGCTGTCGTTTTCGATTAGCCATATTGCCGCGTAATCGGCATTGATGACGGGGTTGAGCTGACACCAGCAGCCCTGCACACAGGACAAGAGCATGAACCCCGCGATGGAAGACCTGAGTTCCCTTTTTGACACGGATGGTTTTTTCATCAATCCCGAACAATGGGATATCGCGCTGGCGCAGCGCATCGCGAATTCCGAGGACATGGGAGAAATGGATGACTTACAGCAGCAGTTGTTACTGACCTTGCGCGATGAATTCCACAAATTCGGCGCAGTCACGGCCTTGAGCCATATCTGCCACCTCAACGGCCTGGACGCGGATTGCCTGCATCAGGTGTTCCGTTCCCCGCGCCAGGCATGGCGTATCGCGGGTCTGCCCAATCCGGGCGAAGAAGCCAAAGCTTACCTGGCCTGAATCCCGCCGCGCCCCTCCGCGGCTGAGCAGCTTGGGGCGGAGAGGGGAAATGTGGTTTCGCAAGACCTGACTCCGAGGTGATGCGAGATCAATTCGCCCCTGGCCCCGTTGATTGCGCCAGGGTAAATGGAGTCCGGCCCTATCTACTTGGTTGCGGCGCTGCGCGCCTCCATGAACCGGGTCAGGATCGGACCGCAAATCACGCCCAGGGCCAGGCGCAGGCTCTTGCTCGGAATCACCATCGTGGTCGGACGCGACATGTAGGCGTCGGGAATGCGCTTGAGCAGGTCGAGAAAATCATGGCGCTCGCGGTCGCGGAAATGGATGACGCAGAGCGATTCGTCGGCCAGCGGCACGTCGCGCGCAATGAACGGGTCGGAGGTATCCACCAGCGGCATGCGCTGGATATTGATATCGGTCAGGCCGAACTGGGGAACGATGTAGTGGATGTAGTCATCCATGCGGCGCAGGATGGTTTCCACCGATTCTTCGGGCGTGCACGTGCCCATTTTGCAGTCACGGTGGATCTTCTGTATCCACTCCAGGTTGATGGCAGGCGCCACGCCGATCAGCAGGTCCACATGCTGGGCCACGTCGATGCCCGGGCGGCCCGCGCGACGGTCTATTTCCGGCGGAAAGTGGCGCGAATCGACCTTGCGGCGCGTCCAGGTGTTGGCCATCAGGCCGCCATGCTGCCCCTCGTAGAACAGGAGATCGCTGCCCGGCTGCAGCGGCGCCCAGGGCGTGAACTCGCCAGCTTGCACCCCCAGTTTCTCGCCGTGCCCGGCCGTGTGCGCATACTGGCGAACCACCCCGCTGCCGCATTCGCCATAGGTCCGGAAAAACGATTCCAGCTCCGGGAAATGATTGCACTCGGGCCCGAACCAGGAAATGTTGCGGCCGCTGCGCCGCGCTTCCTCGAGCAGGGCGGCGAACTGCCGATCGGTATAGCGCCTGAAACCGTCGCCGTGAACGATCGCAGGTTTGATGTTCAGGCGTTCGAAAATGAACTTGAACGCGTGGCGTATCGTGGACAGACCCGCACCGGATGAGCCGGTGACCGCAATGATGGGGTGCTGCTGGGACATGGTTGGCGCCTACCCAGATTGACCAAAAGGCCGAAGAGAAGAAAGTGTACCCCGGCTCATGTCACGAAGAACAGACTCGGATTATCGTCTCGCCCAGCGTTGCAGCTCGTGCGTATGCCCGAACCATGATCCGCGCAGCGTGGCCTATATTGGGTAAATGCTTGTGCGCAGGCAAAATTCGTCCGGAAACCTCGTCAAGGGAGCTCGTCCTTGGGTAACCCTGTCCAACGATCTTCAGATTCCCCGTATCCGGGCCTCCTTGTGCCGCAGATTGCGCAGAGCTTTCGTCAGCTCCCGATCTCGCTGATCGTCAACCTGGCAAACGGACTCATTCTTGCCGCGGTTCTGTGGAACGCCGTGCCCACGCCCATCCTGCTAAGTTGGTCAGGCCTGCTCATCGCCGTCACGGGGGCTCGACTCCTCAGCTTGCGGGCGTTTAGAAACGCCTCCCCCAGGAGCGAGTCCGATCTTGATTACTGGACGAAGTATTTCCTGGCAGGCGCATGCGCTGCCGGGGCGGTGTGGGGGCTGTCCGGAATTCTCCTGTTTCATCCCAGTTCCTTCCCGCACCAGGTCGTTCTCGCTTTTGTACTGGGGGGAATGGTGGCCGGAGCCGTTCCGCTGCTGTCGTCCGTGCGCCACGCCTATTGGTGCTTCGCCATTCCGGTCGTGGCACCCATCAGCATCCGAATGATGATGGTGGGCGATCGCATCCATCTCGTCATGGGCCTGCTGCTGGCCATCTTCGGTCTCGCCATGCTCGCCACGTCCGCCCAGGTCCACCGCCTGTTTCGCGACTCGGAAAAACTGCGCCGCGAGTTGTTCTCGTCAAGCGAAGTGGCGCAGGCGCTGGAATACCTGGTCCGGCTGGACAGTCTCACCGGCATCCCAAACAGGCGGCTGTTCGAGGAAGAACTCAGCAAGGAGTGGGCAAGAGCGAAGCGCGACGACGCACCGTTTTCACTCATCATGGCCGATATCGATCACTTCAAGGAATACAACGACCACTACGGGCACCCGGCCGGCGACCTGTGCCTGGTGGACATTGCGCAGGCCATGCATCACGCGCTGTCCCGCCCTGGCGACGTGGTGGCCCGAATCGGCGGCGAAGAGTTTGCGTTCCTGTTGCCGCAGACTGATTTGAGCGGCGCGCTATCCGTGGCCGAGCAGATACGCGAGCGTATCCTGGCCTT
>DATCTE010000031.1:0-3942 GCA_036568085.1 Thiobacillus sp. | reverse complement strand
CATCCATGCCGACTACCCAATCATCAGGCGGATCGCCCTTGTCCAACCGTTGAGAATCTAAATGGCCCTCGCTGTTAACGAACAATCCGAGCAGGTGGCGGCGCTCGCTAAGCAGTGGCCGCTACTTGAGGCATTGCAGGAAGGCACGCCGGCCATGCGTAAGGGCCGGACGATGTTCCTGCCCAAGTGGCCCAACGAGGAAGCCCAGTCCTACGATGCCCGTGTGGCTACGGCTACGCTGTTCCCGGCCTACCGCCGCACCGTGTCGGTGATGTCCGGCAAGCCGTTCGCTGAGCCGGTCACGCTTAACGATGACGTGCCCGCCCAGCTTGTTAGCTTGGCTGAGGACGTGGACCGAATGGGGGTAAACCTCCACGCCTTCGCCTCGGAAATGTTCGATGAGGCGATGGGCTACGGCTTCTGCGGCATCCTTGTGGACTACCCGGACACGATGGTGCGGGATGACCAGGGCCGCCCCCTGCCGAATCAGCCACGCCGCACGGTGGCCGAGATTGAGCGTGAGGGCATCCGGCCCTATTGGGTTCGGGTCAAGCACAATCAGATATTGGGCTGGCGCACCGAGACCCGCAACGGCCGGCAGCAGCTTTCGCAGCTTCGCCTGCTGGAGTCGGTCGAGGAAGAAGACGGCGACTTCGGCACCAAGCAGGTGCAGCAGGTGCGGGTCCTGTATCCGGGCAGCTGGCAGCTTTGGCGGCAGACGGGCGATAAGGGTGAGTGGGAGATTTACCGCGAAGGCCGTACCAGCCTGACCGAGATTCCCTTTGCGCCGATCTATGGCCGCCGCGAGGGGTTCATGATCGGCAAGCCGCCGATGCTCGACCTCGCCTACCTCAACGTCAAGCATTGGCAGAGCCAGAGTGACCAAGACACGATTGAGCATGTGGCCCGTGTGCCTATCCTCGCCGTTATCGGCGTGGACGCAAAGGATGTTCAGCTCACGGTGGGCGCGAACTCAGCGGTAGCCCTGCCTGACAACGGCGACATGAAATATGTCGAGCATTCGGGCAACTCCATCAAGGCCGGAGCAGACTCGCTGATTCGCCTTGAGGAACAGATGATCCAGTCGGGCGCTGAGCTGCTGGTCAAGAAGCCCGGCGACCGTAGCGCCACCGAATCGGCCAATGACGCCGAGGGCAACAAGTCCGACCTTCAGCGCATGGCTGAAATGTTCATGGACTCCCTGGACCTCGCCCTCTACTTCACGGCGAAGTTCATGGGGCTGCCTTCTGGCGGCACGGTCAAGCTGTTCACCGACTTTGGCGCGGGAACCCTGTCCGAAGCCTCGTCCCAGCTTGTGCTGAACATCCAGCAGGGCGGGCTGATTACCAAGGGCACGGCGATCAAGGAACTCCAGCGCCGAGGCGTGCTGGACGAGGCGGTAGACGCCGAAACCGAACTGGCGCTGGTGGAAGCCGAAGGCCCCGCCCCCGGCACGATGACTGACGAGGAACCCGAATAATGGCTTTCACCCAACTACTTGCGGTCGGCACCGGGGCCGCAACATCTGCTGATGTGACGATTGCCGAGGGCGGCAGTTCCACCTTTGTCCTCAAGGGCACGAACGGCGTTATCCCCCTTCTTGCACGGGTGCATGTGCAGGCCAAGGGCGATGACTCGGTTTACTACACCGTCGCCACGCTTGACGCGGCTACCCGTTCGTTCGTGGTTGAAGCCAAGGGCGTTTATCGGGCATCGCGCTCGCCCAGTTCCGAGGCGGTTGGCGTGACCCATGAGGCTCCGTGAAGCCTGAGCGCAGATATCCGGAAGACCTTGGGATGCCCGATGCCAAGTCGCTTAAGGCCTATGGCATCGAGGATGTTTCTGGTATCGAAGACTTGGACGAGTTATCCGGCGTTCAGGCTGATTGTCCTGCCGCGTCCCGCACCGCCACTTTTGCGGCAAATCGTGAATCTTGACCTGACTGCGCGGGCTGCCAACATGGAGCGTCACTAAGCCAAGGATGCTAGCAATGGAAGTCGCGTTCATAGTCAACAAGGAACAGAACCTTTTGGTGGTGGCTAAGGGCGACCGCCGAGAGGTTGAGCGCCATTGCCGGTGGCTGAACAAATATATGCCGATGCCGGGTAGCTATGAGCGGGCTGTTTCTGTCCTAGTAACCGGCGACCTTGAGGCCAAGATAATCGTTAGCGGCCTCCGCATAAAGCTGACCCACGTTCGCGGCCCGGGAGACACATACCACTGGAACGAGGATGTTGACCTCCTGCTTAGGGAGTTAGGAGCGTTCAAGTTCATGCCGTATCGGTACACGGACGGCACTCTTCCGGAGCCCGATGTGCTTCGCTTCCCGACATGCCCATTCAAGAGGGCGGACACCATCATCTCAAAGATGCCGATGATGGTCCCAGGCGAGTCAAAGGCGGCTGACTATTTCAACAAGTTTGTGGACGAAATCATCGAGACGTTCAAGTCCATGCCGCAGCCAAAGTATTACACCCCTGAATGAGCGCAAACGCCGAACTCCTAGACCGTGCGATTTCGCATGAGGTAGACGTTCGGCGCTACACCGAATCGGTCATGCGCCGCATGATTGCGATTCTCAACCGTTCGGATGCCCGCATTTCGGCCCAGCTTGCCGAAGCCCTGATGCGGGTCGAGCCGAGCGAGTTCACCGTTGAACGGCTGGAAACGCTGCTAGCCAGCGTCCGCCGCACCAACCGGGAAGCCTACGCCGCCGTGTTTGAGGCGCTTAGGCCCGAAATGGAAGGGCTGGCCGACATCGAGGCATTGGCCCAGCGGCAGCAGATGGCAGCAGCCGTCCCTGCGCCCGTACAAGCCCGCTTCCCCATCGCAGGGGTAGCGTGGGAGCAGGTGTACGCTGCGGCGGTCTCCCGGCCCTTCCAGGGGCGTTTGCTGAGTGGTTGGGCGGAGAACGTAGAAGCCTCCCGACTTACGCTTATCCGCAATGCGATCAGGCAGGGGTTTGTCGAGGGTCTGACCACCGCTGACATCATCCGGGCCATCAAGGGCACCAAGGCCAACAACTACGCCGACGGCATCCTGAACCGCGCCAGGCGCGAACTTGCTGCCGTGGTGCAGACCGCCTTGGGGCATACCGCCCAAACGGCCCGGCAGGCGTTCACGGACGCCAATGCGGATCTGATTAAGGCGGTCAAGTGGGTGTCCACGCTGGACAACCGGACCAGCCCCATGTGCCGGATTCGGGACGGGTTGCTGTATGAGCCGCGCACCCATAAGCCCATCGGGCACAAGATTCCGTGGGGCGATGGCCCGGGCAGGCTGCATTTCAACTGCCGGTCTGTATCGGTCAACGTTACGAAGTCCTGGCGCGAGCTGGGCTTGGATATAGACGATCTGCCCCCGGCCACCCGATCCAGCATGGACGGGCAGGTGCCAGCGGATACGACTTTCGGGCAATGGCTGCTTAAACAGCCTGCGGCCCGGCAGGACGAAATCCTTGGCCCGGTTAGGGGCCGGCTCCTGCGAGAGAACAAGCTAAAGCTGCCGGACTTCTATGACGGCAAGGGCAACCTGCTCGATCTGGATGAACTCCGGGCCAAGTTGGGGTAATCTCGGCCCGATGGGAGACCTTCGGGCGATTGACGGCGGCAAGGCAGCAAGGGCCAAGAGGTTGGCGTCTGCTCGCGTAGTCCGCTGCCCGACGTGCGGAGAGGACGCGATTGCTGACGTGTGGAAGGGTCGCGTTAAGGACAAGCACGGCAAGGTCATCTTCAAAGGCACCCGCATCGAATGGTGCGTAAAATGCAAGAGGATGGTCGAATGAAGTGGGTATGGATTGGTTTGATTGCGGTCCTTTTCCTATTCATCAGCGTCCGCCCCTTTATGGAGCGCGACCCGGATGCCCGTGAGCGCCAGATTCAGGCCGCCGCCATTGCGGAGTGCCGCAGCCGGCAGAACGATAGCCTGACCGACGTTGAACAA
>DATCTE010000030.1:0-4575 GCA_036568085.1 Thiobacillus sp. | reverse complement strand
CCGCCCATCGCCTGCACACGTTCGGTCGCGACGCCCTTGCCGGCGTCGCCCACACCTTCTCCGCGCTCGGCCACAACGCCAGCGAATACCTGGTCGAGGAAGCTGAAATGATGGCGCGCGGCGTCGATGTCACGCGTTTCAACCATGAGGTGGACGTGCTCGCCGACGACGTCGCGCGGCTGGATGCCCGCCTCAAGCGCCTGGAGCCCGACGCCGCATGAAACTGCTGCGTCTCGCCCGCATTCTCACCATCGGCCTGCGTTTCGGCCTGGAGGAATTCTTCCTTGGCCACGAACGGGTGCGACCGCTGCGCTGGCTGGTGCGTACCACGCTGTTCTGGCGCCCGCTCAGCGAGCCACGCGGCGTGCGCCTGCGGCGCGCGCTGGAGGCGCTGGGCCCGATCTTCGTCAAGTTCGGACAGATGCTCTCCACCCGGCGCGACCTGGTGCCGCTCGACATCGCCGACGAACTTGCCCAGTTGCAGGACCGGGTCCCACCGTTTCCCTCGAGCGAGGCCATCACCACGCTGGAAGCAGCCTACAAGAAGCCGCTGGCCGAGGTGTTCGCCGAATTCGACGCCACCCCGGTCGCCTCCGCCTCGGTGGCGCAGGTGCACTTCGCCCGCCTTTACGACGGCACCGCCGTCGCAGTGAAGGTGCTGCGCCCCGGCATCGCGCCGGTGATCGCGCACGACGTGTCGCTGCTGTACGCCGCCGCCGGGCTGGTCGAGAAGCTGTTCGCCGACGGCCGACGGCTGCGCCCGCGCGAGGTGGTCGCCGAGTTCGAGAAGCATCTCGCGGACGAACTCGACCTGATGCGCGAGGCCGCCAACTGCTCGCAGCTGCGGCGCAACTTCAGGGATTCGCCGCTGCTGCTGGTGCCGGAGGTGTACTGGGACTACTGCGACAAGAGCGTCATGGTGATGGACCGCATGGACGGCATCCCGGTGAGCCAGATCGAGCGCCTGCGCGAATCCGGCGTGAACATTCCGAAGCTTGCCGCCACCGGGGTGGAAATCTTCTTCACCCAGGTGTTCCGCGACGGCTTCTTCCACGCCGACATGCACCCCGGCAACATCCTGGTGCGCCCCGGTTCCGAGCAGTACATCGCGCTGGATTTCGGCATCATGGGCACGCTCACCGAGGTCGACAAGCAGTATCTCGCGCGCAACTTCCTCGCTTTTTTCCGCCGCGACTACAAGGGCGTGGCGCTGGCGCACCTGGAATCGGGCTGGGTGCCGCCCGACACCCGCATCGACGAGTTGGAGGCCGCGGTACGCGCGGTGTGCGAACCGGTGTTCGACCGTCCGTTGAAGGACATTTCATTCGGCCGCGTGCTGCTGCAACTGTTCCAGGCTTCGCGCCGCTTCAACGTGGAAATCCAGCCGCAGCTGGTCTTGCTGCAGAAGACCCTGCTCAACATCGAAGGCCTCGGCCGCCAGCTCGACCCCGACCTCGACCTGTGGAAAACCGCCAAGCCCTTCCTGGAACGCTGGATGAACGAGCAGGTTGGCTGGCGCGCGCTGGTGAAAAACCTGCAGACCGAGGCACCCAGGTGGGCGGCACTGCTGCCGCAGTTGCCGCGTCTGGCGCACCACGCCTTGAACGAAAACCGGCTGGCCCAACTGGAAGCCGGACTGACCTTATTATTGCGCCAGCAACACACACGCAACCGCTGGCTGGCCGTGCTTGCCACGGTACTCGCTTCACTGGTATTCGTACTCGTCTGGCTCGGGCAGACAGCACTATAGGAGGCCCCATGCTCTTCTGGTTCGTCATCATGTACTGGGTCGTGTCGGTCGGCATTGGTCTATGGGCGGGCACACGGGTGCACAACACCAAGGACTTCGCCATTGCAGGCCGGCACCTGCCCTTCTACATGGTCACCGCCACGGTGTTCGCCACCTGGTTCGGGTCCGAGACCGTGCTCGGCATCCCGGCGACCTTCCTGCAGGAAAACCTGCATGGCGTGGTGGCCGATCCCTTCGGCGCCGCGCTGTGCCTGATACTGGTCGGGCTCTTCTTCGCTGCGCCCCTCTATCGCCTGAACCTTCTCACCATCGGCGATTTCTACAAGAAGCGCTACGGGCGGAGCGTGGAAGCGCTCACGACCATCGCCATCGTCATTTCCTACCTCGGCTGGGTCGGCGCCCAGATCACCGCGCTGGGTCTGGTTTTCAACGTCGTATCCGGCGGCGAGATCAGCAAGCTGGACGGCATGCTGATCGGCTCCTCGACCATACTCATCTACACCCTGTTCGGCGGCATGTGGGCCGTGGCCATCACCGACTTCCTGCAGATGATCGTGATCATGCTGGGCATGCTGTGGATCGGCGGCGAAGTGAGCGGCATGGTGGGCGGCGTTGGCGTCGTGGTCAATCACGCCGCACAGGCCGGCAAGTTCGACTTCTGGCCGGCCCTCGATCTCAAGGAGGTGATCGGCTTTACCGCTGCCTGGATCACCATGATGCTCGGCTCCATCCCGCAGCAGGACGTGTTCCAGCGCGTGCAGTCGGCAAAAACCGAGAAGATCGCCGTGTGGGGCTCGGTGTTCGGCGGCAGCTTGTACTTCCTGTTCGCCTTCGTGCCGATGTTCCTCGCCTACTCGGCGACGCTGATCGATCCCGCCATGGTCAAGGGACTGATCGACGTGGATCCGCAGATGATCCTGCCGCGTCTGGTCATCGACCATGCGCCGCTGTTTGCCCAGGTCATGTTCTTCGGCGCGTTGCTCTCGGCGATCAAGAGCTGCGCCTCGGCCACCCTGCTGGCGCCTTCGGTCACCTTCACCGAGAACCTGCTGAAACCGATGCTGGGCGAGATGTCGGACCGCACGCTGCTCAAGACCATGCGCATCGTGACCCTGTGCTTCACCGTGCTGGTCACGCTGTATGCCATCAATTCAAAGGCGAGCATCTTCAAGATGGTGGAGAACGCCTACCAGATCACCCTGGTGATGGCCTTTGTCCCCCTGGCCTTTGGCGTGTACTGGAAGCGTGCCACCAACCAGGGGGCGTTGATGGCGATCTTCCTTGGGCTGTCGACCTGGCTGGCCATTCTCATCGGCGGTCCGGAGGACCCCTTCATCCCCGCCCAGTTTGCCGGCTTGTTCATGTCCCTGCTGGGCATGGTCGCCGGCTCGCTGCTGCCCCAGTGGGTTCGGCAACCGCTGCCCGAGATCGGTCTGCATCACGCACTGCACCACCAGGCCGCTGCGCATACCCAGCACGTGCCCCCGCCGCACCATCCGCATCACCCCTGACAGGATCAGGGCGGCCTAAATATGGCTGTCCTGCTCCAGCTCCAGCATGCCACCCGCCGCTTCGGTGCGCTTGGAACGGCGAAGTGATATGAGCCTCGACATCAAGTAAAAGAGGCCCTCGCCCTCTTGGGATTTGGGGTTGCCGCAAAACCACCTCCTGCGCATAAACGCCGGCCTTGGCCTGCCGGACGCCTTCATTTTTCTTCGCTTTCACGCCCCTGCCCCTCGCTTACTCCCCTCATACCACCTGCCAGCACGTCGGGTTTTTTTACATTTTTTTCGTTCGGCCGGTTCGGCCGGCCCCACGGGATCGCAGGAAACAGACGTAACCTACTGTAATAATTAATAATTTTTTACACGACCACAATCTTGGCACGTCTGATGCTTTATATATCGCAGATCGACACGACGACACCCGCTGGCCGTCCAGTAGTCGCGCCGCTCGGGAATTGCGTTGGAGTAAAAAGCGGCTCCCGACTATTCCAACCTCGGTCAATTTTTCTAAATATTTTGGGAGAACATCATGAAAAAATCCTCGTTAGCCCTAGCCATCTCCATGATGGTCTCCGGCCCCGCATTCTCGGCGGCATTCGTGAATGGCGGTTTTGAGACCGGCGACCTCTCCGGCTGGACCCAGGGCGGTGGCTGCTGGGGCAGCAACAATTGCAGCAGCAATGTGTATGTCCCCTATACGGGCGGCGCTTTGCCGACCGCCCCACAATACGCCGGCGGCACTCCCCTCAACACGATCATGAGTGCGGGCACGGACCCCATCACTGGCCAAAGCACGGTCTACAACGGCAATTACTCGGTGCGGGTGAACAACTCCATCAATAACTATTCCGTCTCCACCATTTCCCAGAGCGTCTCCAACTACTCAAACAACGACATCTACTTCCAGTGGAACGCCGTGCTGGAGTCCTCGCATGGCCTGAACAACTCCGACTATTTCTCCCTGACCCTGACGGACAACACCAGCAACACCGTCCTGCTCACCCGCTCTTTCAGCTCCGCTTCCGCGCCTGGCACTTTCACCTATTACAGCGGCTGGTATGGCAGCGGCTGGCAGCTTGAGCATATCGACCTCACCACTGCGGGCGCCGGCGGCACCAGCATCGTTGGCCATGACCTGACCCTGTCGCTGCTTGCCTCCGACTGCCCCTACGGCGGCCATGCCGGTTATGTGTACCTGGACGGCTTCGCGCCGACGATCCAGCCTCCGGGCCCCAATGCCACACCCGAGCCCGCTACTCTGGCCTTGGTGGGTCTCGGACTCGCCGGCCTGAGTGCAGCGCGTCGCCGCAAGGCCGCCTG
>DATCTE010000029.1:0-2732 GCA_036568085.1 Thiobacillus sp. | reverse complement strand
GCAGGCCGTGTTCCAGTACAACTGGATGCACTGGGCCGCGCCGCCGGTCGCCGTCAGCGCCCGGCTTCCCAAGGCCGGCAACCAGGCCGGCCGTTGCAGCCTGGCCGGGCGCGGCACGCACGCGACCGTCAAACGCAGTCTGCTCGCCCGCATCACCGGCGCCCGTACACGCATCTGGCTGGCGACCGCGTATTTCGTACCTTCATGGAAACTGCGCCGGCGCCTGGCCCGCGCGGCGCGGCGCGGCGTGGATGTGCGTCTGCTGCTGCCCGGACCTATCACCGACCATCCCGCTGTGCGGCATGCGGGGCGCCGCTTCTATGCTCGGCTGCTGCATGCCGGTGTGCGGATCCATGAATACCAGCCGCGCTTCACGCATGCCAAGGCGTCCCTGATCGACGATTGGGTCGCGGTCGGCTCCAGCAATCTGGACCGCTGGAATCTGCGTTGGAATCTGGAAGCCAATCAGGAAATCGACGCGCCCGATTTCGCCGCCGAAACCGCCGCCCTGTTCGCGGCGGATTTCAGCGAGAGCATCGAGTATCGCGCCGGGGAATGGGGGCGGCGTTCCTGGCTGTCGCGCATCGCGGAACGCTTCTGGGGCGCGGTGGACCGTTGGGTGGACCGCCACGCACGGCATTAGAACGTATCTCAAAATCCGGTTGGGGATCCTGCGGGTCTGTTAGGCCTGTGGCCAGGTTTGCAGACGGCCTGCCACCTCGCCAGAACGCTCAAGATATATTTCGAGAAAGATTCCAGGCACGACGGGGACAGATTTGAACCGTCCCCGTCGCCCCGCTCAGCGTTTCTTCTTCGCGGCCGGCTTTTTCTTGCCCGCCGTCTTCTTGCCCGGCGTCTTCTTGCCAGCAACCTTCTTCGCAGGCGCCTTCTTTACCGCGGACTTCTTGGCGACGGGCTTCTGTTTGGTCACCGGCTTCCTGGCGACTGTTTTCTTAGCCACGGTTTTTTTCGCCGCGCTCTTCTTCGCCGGGGCTTTCTTCACGGTAGCCTTTTTGGCAGATTTGGCGGCCGGTTTCTTGACCCCGGCGGACTTCGCTGCGACCTTCTTGGCCGCGGCTTTTCCGCTCGCCTGTGCGGGTGCGGCCTTGGCGGCCGGTTTCTTGGCCGCGGGCTTGGCGGTCGCGCTGTTCTTCGCGGCCGGCTTGGCCGCTTTTTCGGCGGTCTTCGCCGGTGCCTTCACCACGGCCGGTTTCGCCGCGGGTTTGGCGACGGCCTTCTTCGCCGCCGGCTTCTTCTGCTCCTTGGCCTCAAGGGCGGCCGCGCGTTGCGCCGCGATCGCCTGGGCGGCATTGGCGCGCACCGCCTTGGGCTGGCGCTCCGCCTCGCGCTTGCTGGTCAGCTGCTCGACGATCTTGCTGATGGCCGCGAAGATGTGCTTGATGTCGCCGACACCCTGGACCGTACGCAGCTTGTCCTGGCCGCGGTAGTAGTCGATCAGCGGCGAGGTCTGGCTTTCGTATACGCGCAGACGGTTGCCGATGGTCTCTTCGTTGTCGTCGGCACGGTGATGCAGATTGCCGCCGCAGGCATCGCAGATGCCGTCGACGCGCGGCGGGGACGAGTAGATGTTGCAGGCCCAGCCGCAGGAACCGCAGGTGCGCCGCCCGGTGAGGCGCTGCATGAGCACGTCGAAGTCGACATCGATGAGCAGGGTCAGCTCCAGCGGCTTGCCGATTTCGGTGAGCAGCTGGTCGAGCGCCTGCGCCTGGGGGATGTTGCGCGGGAAACCGTCGAGGATGAAGCCGTTGTGGGTGTCGCGCGCACCGAGCCGCTCGCGGATCATGCCCAGCACCACGTCGTCGGTCACCAGCTGGCCGGCATCCATGGCCGCCTTGGCCTGGCGACCCAGCGGTGTGCCCGCGGCCACTGCGGCGCGCAGCAGATCGCCGGTGGAGATCTGCGGGATCCTGTAGCGCTCTTCGAGCAGTTTGCCTTGAGTCCCTTTTCCGGACCCGGGTGCACCCAGCAATACGATTCTCATGACAGCGTTCAACTCCCCTGGTCGTGTGTTGTTCTTTTCCCCGCCAACCTTAAGTATTTTCCATGGGCGTATACAATTTTTTAGATGGCCCCGCCCGGTGCGTCCGTTTAAGCTACCCCCAGCTGCCTGCTTAAGTCAACGAAGTGCATGGAAAAAAATCTCGCATGGGCTATGCTTCAGGCCCCGATGCCGGTGCGTCTGCGCATAGCGCATACCGCGCCGTAATCCATCAACAACCGTCCATCACGCGCGCGCAGACATGAGCACGATTCCCGATTTCAACGACAGCGAACTGTGGACCGTCCAGACCAGCCTCAAGGAGCGCTACGGCCACGAGGTCGAGGTGCAACTGGCCGAGACCGAGGTGCGCCTGAGCCGTCACACCACCAACATGTCGCCCTGCCCCACGCTGTACTGGCAGGCCGATGACGGTTGTCATTTCCTGGTGGTGAAGACCGGCGCAGAGCGCTATCGCTGCCAGTTCTTCTACCGCGTGCATCAGATGTACGGCACCGGTATCGAGGAATACGACAATCTGACCGAATGCGTGGTGACGCTGTTGCAGGTGCAGGCGGATTTCATCGCCAAGCAGCGCGAGAGCGGTGGTTGATTATTGTTGCGCGAACCTGGGCGGACGCCCGCTTGAGGGCTGGAGGCTCCGCCTCGACCTGAGCGGGCTCCCCCGATTGAGAGCAGGGGATCTCAGCGAAGCCTCCACCCCTCAAGCGGG
>DATCTE010000028.1:0-2574 GCA_036568085.1 Thiobacillus sp. | reverse complement strand
CAGTGGGAACGCGCGTGAACCACTCGGTGACGCGCTGCTCGTCGCGCGACGCGTCGTGCACGCCGTGCGGCACCAGCTCGGTGAGCGGATGCTTGCCGGGGCTCGGGCAGTCGCGCTTGCCACAGGTGCATTGCCCGTTCTGCAGGCTGTGCAGCGGCAGCACCGCCCACCCGAGGCGGACGTACTTGAGCGCTGCAGCGAGCGTCGGCGTCATGCCGTCTGGTTCCTGCGCAGGAAGTCCTCGGCGCAATCGACGCAGAAGCGCCAGCGCACGCCGTTGGCCGTCACGTGGACGCGATGTTCACCACACTCCTCGCACAGTGGAATGGGGGAACGTACGCGCGCGGCGTGTTGGGACAATGCAGCAGCGCGTTCGATCTCGGCGCGCTCTGCGGCGATGTCGAGCTCGTCGGTCATGCCGCCCTCGCCCCCATGAACTCGCGCACGATGCGCTTCTCGATCTCGCGCTCGGCTTCCATTGCCGCCAGGCGCTCGCGCAGCTCGCGGTTGTCGCGCTCGACGTCGGACTCAATGCGGCGCAGCGAGCGCGGGTCATAGCCGCGCTTGAGCAGCCAGTAGTAGAGCCACGCTTCCGATCCGGTGGCGTCCATCATTCGGTCGAGGTGCTCTTCACTCGGACGCGCGGTGCCTTGCTTCACCTTGGCCAGCGTCGAGGCGTCGATCTCGCACTCGATCGCCACGGTCTTTTCCTGCAGGCCGCTCAGGGCAATCATCGACGCGATGGCAGCGGCCTCGGTCGGCCACGTCATCTCGGCGTCTGCAATCGCCCGGATGGGTCGTTTGATGCGGAGCTGGAGGGTGTCACCCATCGTTCTCTACCGAATGGAATGGCGTGGAAGGTCGCCATGGGTTGATAAAAAGGGCCCGCCACATGGACGAGCCCAATGAAGTCAGGCCGCTCTTTTCCGCCCGTTGCCATTCGGCCGAATGCCGAACACGTCGGGCCGCAACTGGTGCCGGTCGTAGGCCAGGCCCAGCCGGTTCGCGATGTCCTCGACGTGGATCACCCAGCCGGCCGGGACACGCGTCCACTGGCACAGCGCGGCATGGGTGATGGGCTTGCCGGACAGGCGCGAGAGCTCGCTGGCAACGGCCACGGGGCCGCCCAGCTGGTTGAGCATTGCCTTGATCTGCTTACGGGTCATGGCGCGCTTACGGGAAAGGACGCGCTTACGGTAAGCCCGCCTAACGTAGAACGCAACTGGGGCGCGCCGGATACTCTGGGCATGCCCAGTTCACTTTCCGCGCGCATAGCCGCAGCAAGGCGTTACGCCCGCCTTTCACAGGGCGAATTGGCCGCCCAGATCGGAGTTTCCCGCCCCGCCGTCTCGCAATGGGAGAACCCGGACCCCGACAAGGGGACCGCGCCCAGCCGGGAGAACCTGAAGGCCGTCTCCCGGGTGACTGGGGCTCCTATGTCCTGGTTGCTGAACGATGAAGACGACATCGAGCCAGCATGGGCTCAGCCGCAGTCGTGGGAGGCAGCAGAGGACGCTGGCGTGGTGCGCGAGAGTGCGCCGCACTACAGCGGCAGCCGACCAATGCCATACGGCGATCCGATCGGCGAGCTCGCAAGCACGATTCGTCCGGCCGACGTGACGACCCACATCGAGTGCGGCCCGGCCCCGGTAGGCGATCGCATCCCGCTGGATCCGGAAACGGTCGACGAGCTCCGCTTCGCCTCGGCCGTGAAGCGCGACTTCGTGTTTGTCCCCCTGCTCGACATGCGCGTCAGCGCGGGCGGCGGCCGAAATGACGCCAGCTCCAAGGTGTTGAATTGGTTCGCTTTCCGGCGCGACTGGATCACCGAGTCGATGCGCTTGGACCCGTACCAGTGCGGCCTGGTGATCGCACGCGGCGACAGCGGCGGCGACGACATTCGCGATGGCGATCTGCTGCTCGTCGACTTCCGCGTTCAGGGCATCGTCGAGGCAGGCACCTATGTCCTGGCCATCGACGGCGACTACATCGTGAAGCAGGCGCAGCGGAACTGGGACGGGTCGATCGTGATCAGCTCGGCCAATCCCGCGTATGCGCCCAGTACCGTTCCGGCCGATCGCGTGGGCGAGCTCACGGTCGTCGGCCTCGTTCGAAGCCAGCAACGGAGACGCTGATGAAGGGATGGGCGGCTGTAGCGATGGTCGCGGCGTTGGCAGCGTGCACGCCGGCGCCAGGTGAGGCGGAAGAGGACGCGTCCAAGCAGATGATCCGCGACTGCTGGGCGCGCGCGAAGGCCACGACAAACGACCCGGCCACGGTGGAGACCTGCAAGGTTCTCGAGCAGCGGCACCAGGACAAGTACAAGCGACCCTCGGGGGTTAGCGGCACGGCCTGAAACCCCACCAGCGCAACAAACAGCCCGCTCCGGCGGGCTTTTTTTGTGCCCAAAGGATGAACGATTCATAAACAAGAGGTAGGAATGGCTTACCGAACGTAAATTCCACTTGCCAGTAGCGTAAGTTTGTCTTACTGTTCGCTTACCGGAGGCTAACCACCCCGGAGGGAGCGAACGATGAATCCGAACCTGAACCTGATCACCCGCGACGAGTACCA
>DATCTE010000027.1:0-2357 GCA_036568085.1 Thiobacillus sp. | reverse complement strand
GGGCCTGAGGTTCTCGAGACGATGGAGCTGCCCTTGCCCGAGCCCGGCCCGGGCGAGGTCCGGGTGAAGGTGCGTGCGACGGGGGTGGGTGCAACCGATATCGCGATGCGCCGAGGCTTCTATCCGTACGCCCCGCGCATTCCTTTCGTGCCCGGCTACGAGTCGGTCGGCTGCGTCGACGCCGTCGGTGCGGGCGTCACGACGCTGAAGGCGGGCGACCGGGTCTGCGCGCTGCTTGTGCACGGCGGCTACGCGACGCACGTGGTTCGCGGCGCGGAGCATTGGGTGAAGGTGCCAGACGGCCTCGATGACGTGCAGACCGTTGCGCTCATCCTGAACTACGTCACGGCGTACCAGATGATTCACCGGTCGGCACGTCTTCGCGCCGGGCAGTCGGCGCTGGTGAACGCCGCGAGCGGCGGAGTGGGGCAGGCGCTGCTCGACCTGCTGCGCGCGCACGGCGTCTCGGCTATCGGCGCGGCGGCCAAGGCGCGGCATGACATCGTCAGGTCGTATGGTGCGACGCCCATCGAAGGGCGCTCCGCCCCGTTAAATCTCGGCGTGCACGCAGTCCGGGCGGAGGGCGTCGATGCGGCGTTCGATGGCGTCGGCGGGGCACACACGGGACAGTGTGTGGCGTCGACGCGGCAGGGCGGCATCACCGTCTGGTATGGCTTTGTGGGCGCTCACGGGCTTCCTGCGGTGGCGCGCTCGGCGCTCGCATTGTTCGCGGGCGCCCGGTTGCGTGGCCGGCGCGGAGCCTTCTACGGAATCACCATGCTGTACCGGAGAACCCCCCAGCCCTTTTTCGAGGACCTGCCGAAGCTGTTTGACCTGCTTGCACAGGGGAAAATCTCGCCGCGCATCGCCCAGACGCTCCCGCTGCTGGATGCGCGCAAGGCAAACGAGCGGCTCGAGGCGGGCGGGGTCGAAGGGAAACTGGTGCTCGTCGCGTCCGGGAACAATTGAGCGGTCGCGACTGAACCCGAACGTAAACCCACTTGCAAAGGGACGGATTCATGTTTGCCCGGGATACTTCAGGGCGAATTCCAACGGAGGAATACAGGACCGTCCCGGTGAATGGCGTAAACCTGTTCTACCGCGGCGCGGGCCGAAGGACGCTATGATTTCGCTCGATCATTTGATTGTCCACGTCGCGAACCAGGCGGCGTCGGTTCGGTTCTATCGCGACATACTGGGCTTTCATCATGAGGGCCGCGCCGGCTCATTCGAAATCATCCGGGTCAACCCGGGATTGACGCTCGACCTGATGCAGTCCGCTCCAAACACGCAAGCACATCTTGCGTTCAGTGTGGATCGCCCGACCTTCGACGCGGTACTCGAGCGACTTCGCGAGCGGGCCATTCCCTTTGGCAGCGAGGTATTCGAGAGAGACGGTCAAGTCGCCGCGAATGCATTTGGCGCCCGCGGCATGGCGGACGCCGTCTATTTCTACGACCCCGACCGCCACAACATCGAGTTGCGCGCCTATGACAAGGCTGAGTAGCCCGGCATCGCCTTCCGGATCAACATGACTTCCCGGACCGTTCCAGGCGCCGTGTCGCAATCCCTACAATCCCCGACAAATGTTGTTTTCGCCCCTGCGGCCGCCGCCGTCGAAAACAGTTAACCAGCTGATTCCTTGCAACAATTTACCCTGGCATGCCCCTTGCTGATTGCTTGATGAAAGCGATCTTCCTGGAGCAAACATGGCCCCCCCTGTTGTCGTCGTAAATGACACGACCCTGCGCGATGGCGAGCAGACCGCCGGCGTGGCCTTCACTGCCGAGGAACGCATCGCCATTGCCCGGGCGCTGGCCGCCGCCGGCGTCTCCGAAATGGAGGTGGGCATTCCGGTCATGGGCCGGGAAGAGCGCGAGAACATCCGCGCCATCGCCGCGCTCGGCCTGCCGACCACCCTGATGGTGTGGTCGCGCATGCACGACGCCGACCTCGGCGCCGCCGCCGGCTGCGGCGCGCAGATCGTCAACCTGTCGATCCCCGTGTCCGACATCCAGATCCGCCACAAGCTGGGCCGCGAGCGCGACTGGGTGCTCGACACCATCGACCACTACGTCCGGCGCGCGCTCGACCTCGGCCTCGACGTCTGCGTCGGCGGCGAGGACGCGTCGCGCGCCGACCCGGACTTCCTGCTGCGCGTGGTGGAAACGGCGGAACGCGCCGGGGCGCGGCGCTTCCGCTTCGCCGACACGCTCGGCCTGCTGGATCCGTTCACGACCTTCAAGCGCATCAGCGCGCTGCACGAGGCGAGCGACCTCGAACTCGAGATGCACGCTCACAACGACCTCGGCCTGGCGACCGCCAACACGCTGGCCGCGGTGCTGGCCGGCGCCAGC
>DATCTE010000026.1:0-9989 GCA_036568085.1 Thiobacillus sp. | reverse complement strand
AGCAGGGCATTGGACGGCAGCAGCGTGGGCAGAATCTGTGCGTATTCGCGCAGGATGGGTGTGCGGATTTCGGTGCCCACGGCTTCGCCGGCGGGACTGCTGATATCGAGCTGGACCACGCCGATCGCATAGCCGCCGTCGCTCGACGGGCTGCGCAGCCAGGTGCGGCGGATGGCGCGGAAGAAACTCCTGCGGTTGGCGAGCCCGGTGGCAGGGTCGTGCGAAGCCTGTCACAGGAGGTCGCGCTGCATCTTCTGGATCATTGCGCTGTAGGAGCGGTCCATCAGCGGCAGCTCCAGATCCTCGGTCCACTGGGCCTCGCCGGCCTCCAGCGATTGCAGCAGCGTGTCGCGCTTGAGGTCGAGCTTCTTGATGCCGCGGTAGTTGGCGAACACGTACACCGGCGGCTGGTCGCCGATCCAGATCAGGTTGAGCGGCGTGTCGAGCGACTTGAACTGCAGCCAGTCGCCGACGCGTAGGCGCTCGGCCAGGTTGTCCTGGGCTTCGGTCAGCGGTTCGGCGGCGGCATCGGTGAGACGGGCGGCGACCGGGGTGTGCGGATGCTGCGACTTGTCCTCGTCGAACAGGGCGGAGGCAAGCTGGTCGACGATGCGGTCCTGCGCGAATTTGTCGGCGCACACCTGGGTCAGGGCGTGGTCGATGTGCTGCAGCAGGGTCTGGATCTGGGCCGTCGTGGGCGGCTCGGCGGGGTCCGCGTCCAGCCAGGTGCACAGCTGCTGCAACACCTGCCAGGCCTCGCGCGCTTCCGCGCTGTCGACGCCGTGGCGCATCTCGGCCATCAGCAGCACGTTGCGCCAGCCGCCGTTCAGCAGTTCGATGACGGCATTGGGCACCGCACGCTCGTCCAGCCGTGCCAGCAGGTCGTGCAGGATGCGCTGCTTGGAGACTTCCGCGCTCTGGCGACCCTCGCACATTTCCTGCAGGCGGAACACGCGTGCGGCGCGTTCGTTCAGCAGCGGCTTGACCACGCGTTCCAGCTGGGTGCGCGCTTCTTCGAACACCCCCGGATTCTTGTCGGCTTCGGCGTTGATGCGGTCGGTCCAGCGGCTCATCAGCCGCAGCAGGCGCGCGTCCGTGATTTTGCCGTCGTCGCCCGCCACCATGCTGATGCGGTCGAGGGTGTTCAGCACCTTGTGCGCCGGGTGGGCGGGCGAGCTCAGGAACTGCGGGTCGGACATCGCCAGCTTGATGAGGCTGGTTTCCAGTTGCTGGAAAAACGGCCGCATGCCTTCGCTGACCGATTTCTCGGCGTGCATGGTGTCGAACAGCGCGCCGAACATGTCGACGGAGCGCTGCATTTCGTGAGTGACGGTGGGCGGGAGGGCGCCGGCAGCCGCCAGGCGCTGCAGTACCGGCGAATGCGCCACGCTGGGCGCGCCTGCCATCATGGGTTGACCCGCGCCAACGCCACCGCCGCTGCCAGCCGGCATGCCTTGCGGGGCGTAACCTGGCATGGCGCTACCTGCAGCGGCTCCCGTTGCGCCCATCGGCGCCGAACCAGCGGGGGCGGCTGTCGGCTGGCCACGGAAAAAGTCCAGCAGCGAGCCGGTCAGGCGGCTGAGGGTGCCTGGTTGCTGCGACGCGGTGGGGGCGGGTGCCGCCGCCGGCATCGATGTGGCTTCAGCAGCTGACGGCGGGGCTTCGTGCTGCGGCTTCAACACGGGTTGACGTCGATCGACCTCGGCCTCGGAGACCGGCAGCAAGGCCAGCAGCTCGGCATACAGCGGCGCCAGCTGCTCGGCCAGCACGTCGCGCAACGTGGCGTAGGCGACCTGGCGCGCACGCGCCAGAACGGGCACATCCTGCAGCGCGCCGCGGTAGGCGTGGCCGATGACGGCCGGGCCGAAGGGGTTGTTGCGGTGGTCGCAGGCAAAGCCGAACAGCTGGCCGATGCGCGGTTCGATGTCCGAGAGCTGTTCGCGGAACTGCTCTTCCAGCTTGTTGGCTTCGCTCGAGGTGGCGAGCCAGTCCTCGAAGTCCAGTTCGTCGACCAGCGCCAGTCCGCCGTCGAGGGTGTCGCGGGTGGCCTGGGTCTGCACCGGCCGCGCCTGCTTCAGCGCATCGAGCACCCCTTGCACGAAGCGGGCCTGCACCGCTGGCGCGTGATTGGCAAATTCGTGCACGGCGCTCAGCAGCCCGCTGTGTTCGGCAATGCCGGAGGCCTGCACGGCTGCCGAACTGAGCTTGTCGCCCAGTTGG
Organism: Thiobacillus sp.; assembly: GCA_036568085.1. Classification (GTDB taxonomy): domain Bacteria; phylum Pseudomonadota; class Gammaproteobacteria; order Burkholderiales; family Thiobacillaceae; genus Thiobacillus. Next base: position 7,769 of record DATCTE010000026.1, on the reverse strand, counting down.
CGCATGATCTGGTCGTGCACCTGCAGCAGGGTTTCGCTCAGCAGGGTGGTGCTCGCTTCGCGCAGCTGGGGATGTGCAGTGGAGGCGGGCAGGGCGGCCAGTTTTTGCCGGTGCCCCGCCATGCGCAGCCTTTGCAGCGCACGCAGCGCATCGACCGGTTGCCGGGCAAATGCGACCCCGACCCCGAGCGGGCTCAGGCGCTTGAGCTGTGCGGGCACGCGGAAGGTCTGGGTGGTGTTGATCGAAACCGGGGTGAAGACGATTTCCACCGCCGCGTCGGCGCGCTTGGCCAGCGCGGTGATCGCCGCATCCGGGTTGGTGAACTTGAGGAACAGGCCGCCCTGGCAGAAATCGCGAATCTCGCAGGCGATCTCGGTGTATCCCGGCTGCGTGATGATGGCGGCCTGCGAGACCTGGAAGCGCTTGTCGCGCCGCAATTCCTGACCGGCGTGTTGGTTGTCTGTCGCGTTCGCCATCATTTCCACACTTCTCCCATTGTTTTCCCCCTCTGCTCGATACTGACGTCACGGCTGCGCTGTCCGGATTCGGGACGATCCCGGTCGGCTGGACGGCGCTTGGCGGTATCCGCCTGATTTTGGTAGACTGCCATGCATGATTCGTGCCGCAAAGTTCTTTTTTAGCCGCTTTTATCCCACGCCACAGGCGGTCGGGAGGCGCTGAGACGAGCAGCAACGCCTTGACGAAACCGCCAGCCCGCTGGCGGTTTTTTCGTTTAGGAAGCCGCCGCAGCCAAGCACACAACCCGGAGCCTGAACATGTCTGCCACCCGAACCGACGACACCCGCATCGAGCAAAGCGGCGAACTGCTCGCCCCGATGCAGGTCATGCGCGAACTGCGCGCCAACGAAACCGTGCTGGCACACGTGGCGCATGCGCGCAGCGCCATTCACGACGTGCTGCGCGGCGCGGACGACCGCATGTTCGTCGTCGTCGGCCCCTGTTCCATCCATGATCCGGCCGCCGCGCTCGATTATGCGCGCAAGCTGAAGCCGCTGGCCGACGAGCTGGCACACGATCTCATCATCGTGATGCGCGTGTACTTCGAGAAGCCGCGCACCACCGTGGGCTGGAAGGGACTGATCAACGACCCGCATCTGGACGAGAGCTTTGACATCAACGAGGGCCTGCGGCTGGCGCGCAAGTTGTTGCTGGAAATCAACGAGATCGGCCTGCCCTGCGCGACCGAGTTCCTCGACCTGATCTCGCCGCAGTACATCGCCGATCTGGTGAGCTGGGGCGCGATCGGCGCGCGCACCACCGAGTCGCAGTCGCACCGCCAGCTGGCGTCCGGCCTGTCGTGCCCGGTGGGGTTCAAGAACGGCACCGACGGCAGCCTCCGGATCGCCGTCGATGCGATCAAGGCGGCCGCCGCGCGCCACCATTTCATTTCCGTCACCAAGTCGGGCCACGTCGGCGTGTTCAGCACCTCCGGCAACGAGGACACCCACGTCATCCTGCGCGGCGGCAAGGCACCCAACTACGACGCGGCGAGCGTCAATCTGGCGTGCGGCGAACTGGCCGCCGCCGGCCTGCGCCAGCAGCTGATGATCGACTTCTCGCACGCCAATTCGAGCAAGCAGTACCAGCGCCAGATCGACGTCGCCGCCGACGTCGCGGGACAGGTGGCGGGCGGCGACGCGCGCATCATCGGGGCGATGGTCGAAAGCCACATCAACCCCGGCCGCCAGGATCTGGTCGCCGGCCAGCCGCTGGAATACGCCAAGTCGATTACCGACGCCTGCATCGGCTGGGATGACACCGTCCCGCTGCTGCGGATGCTCGCCGATGCCGTGAAAAAACGCCGGCTGACCGTGCCGGCGGATGAGGAATAGGCACGCTTCCGGGTTAAAATGCACGTGGCGGGCCTCCCCGCATGGCTAAGTTGTGAATCGGGTCAGGTCCGGAAGGAAGCAGCCCCAGCGACCGATGCCAGTGCCGGGGTTCTGGCTCGCCACCTCATTCAAGTTGTCTACAATTCAGTTGTCCTATATTTTTCAGTGGGCAACGAGATGAAGAGACACCTCGTTCTGTTGCTGCTTGCAGGTTTGGGGTTGGCTTCTTCCAGCCGGGCCGCCGACGGCATCGCCGTCGAAGGAGGCTGGGGCGATGATTCGACCACCATGGCCCAGATCAGCCTGACGCGCCAGTGGGACCGCAAATGGTTCACCGACGGCAACTGGTACCTGAGCGGCTACTGGGAAGCGTCGGTGGGCCACTGGCACAGCACCGACGCGGGCGGCAAGGGAATCTGGGATGTCGGCTTTGCTCCGGTGTTCCGCTTCCAGCCCAAGGCCGGCGGCGTCAAGCCTTACGTGGAAGGTGCCATCGGCTTCCATCTCATCAGTGATACCCACGTGAATGCCGACCGCGACATGGGCAGTGCCTTCCAGTTCGGCGATCACCTGGGTGTCGGGCTAGTCTTCGGCGACAAGGGACGGTTCGACCTCGGATACCGGTTCCAGCATCTGTCCAATGCCGACATCAAATCGCCCAACGATGGCATCGATTTCCAGCAAATCCGTTTTGCCTATTATTTTTAACCGCTGAATGCCTTGGCAGGTCGGTCAGGGTGGTCCGCCGCTCTGATAAAATCGACCCGATGACTGATCTGTTCGGCGAATCCTCCTCACCGGCCGTGGCCCTGGCCCGTAAATGGCGTCCGCGCGCGTTTGCCGACCTCAAGGGGCAGGAGCATGTGGTGCAAGCGCTCTCCAACGCGCTCACCCAGGGCCGTCTGCATCACGCCTATCTACTGACCGGCACGCGCGGGGTCGGCAAGACCACGCTGGCGCGCATCCTCGCCAAGTGCCTCAACTGCGAGACCGGCGTCACCGCCACCCCATGCGGCGTCTGTTCGGCGTGTACCCAGATCGACGCCGGCCGCTTCGTCGACCTGCTGGAGCTGGACGCGGCGTCGAACACCGGCGTCGACAACATGCGCGAGGTGCTCGACAACGCGCAGTACGCGCCGACGGTGGGGCGCTACAAGGTCTACATCATCGACGAAGTGCACATGCTGTCGAAGCCGGCGTTCAATTCCATGCTGAAGACGCTGGAAGAGCCGCCGGCGCACGTCAAGTTCATCCTCGCCACCACCGATCCGCAGAAGATTCCAGTGACGGTGCTGTCGCGCTGCCTGCAGTTCAACCTCAAGCCGATGCCGCCCGCGCTGGTGGCGCAGCACCTGGGCGAAGTGCTGGAGCAGGAGCAGGTCGCCTGCGAACCGGCCGCCCTTAACCTGCTGGCGCGCGCCGCCGCCGGCAGCATGCGCGACGCGCTGTCGCTTACCGACCAGGCGATCGCCTACGGCGGCGGCAAGGTCGAGGCGGCCGCGGTCGAGGCCATGCTCGGCACGGTGCGGCGCGATTACCTGTTCGACCTGCTCGACGCGCTGGCGGCGCACGATGGCGATGCGCTGCTGGCGCAGGCGCGCACGCTCGCCGAACGCGGCATCGCCTTCGACGCCGCGCTGCAGGATCTCGGCAACCTGCTCACCCAGCTGGCCTTGCTGCTGCACGCCCCGGGCGGGATGGAAAGCGGCATGGACGCCGAGCGCATGCACGCCGCCGCCGCACAGCTGGACGCCGAAACCGTACAGCTGTATTACCAGATCGCGTTGAACGGACGCCGCGACCTGCCGTATGCGCCGGACGAGTTTTCCGGCTTCTGCATGACGCTGTTGCGCATGCTGGCTTTTGCGCCGGGAGCGGCCAATGCGGACCGCCCTGCGCCGATGCGTAGCGCGCCGGTTGCGCGTGCCGAGCCGGCGCCGCGTGCTGCTGCGCCGGCCGCGACATCCAGCCCGTCCCCTGCGCCTGCGCCGAGTGTGCTATCAGCACCTGCACTGGTTGCGAGCGAACCGAGCCCGCAGGGGGCTTGGGACTGGCTCGCCGTAGTGGCCGAGCTGCGCCTCGGTGGCATGGCCAAGATGCTGGCCGATCACTGCGAGCTGGTGTCGCAGACCGGCGATGCGGTGACGCTGCGCGTGGGCGAGGCGCATAAGCACCTGCTCGATCGCACCTACCAGGACAAGCTGGTCGGGGCGCTGCGCGACAAGTACGGCGCGACGCTCCAGGTGACGTTCGAGATCGGCAAGGCGGCCGAGCAGACCCCGCAGCAGGTGCGCACGCGCATCAAGGAAGCGCGCCAGGCAGAAGCCGTGGCGGCCATCGAATCAGACCCATTCGTGCGTGAGCTGGTCGACCAGTTTGGCGGCCAGATCGACGCCTCGACCATACAGCCATTAGGAGAATCAACATGATGAAGGGCGGCATCGGCAACATGATGAAGCAGGTCCAGCAGGTGCAGGAAAACATGGCCAAGATGCAGGCCAAGCTGGCCGAAATCGAAATCGAGGGGCAGAGCGGCGCCGGCATGGTCAAGGTGGTGATGACCTGCAAATACGACGTGCGCCGCGTCAGCATCGACCCCAGCCTGATGACGGACGACCGCGAGATGCTGGAAGACCTGGTGGCTGCGGCGGTGAACGATGCGGTGCGCAAGGTCGAATCCACGGTGCAGGAAAAGATGGGCAGCGTGACCGCCGGCCTGCCGATTCCGCCGGGGATGAAGCTGCCGTTCTGAACGCTTAAGGCATCGTCGTGCAGCCTGCCGCGCTGGAAAACCTGATCACCGCCCTGCGCGTGCTGCCCGGGGTCGGCCCGAAGTCGGCGGCGCGCATGGCCTATCACCTGCTGCAGCGCGACCGCCGCGGCGCCGAGGCGCTGGCGGGCGCGCTCAACCATGCGCTGACGCATCTGCATCATTGCCGGCTGTGCAACAACTTTTCCGAGGCGGAAGTGTGCGAGGTCTGTGCCAGCCCGAACCGCGACAAGCGGCAGCTGGCGGTGGTCGAGATGCCGGCCGACTTCAACATGATGGAGGCCACGCAAAGCTACGGCGGCCTCTATTTCGTGCTGATGGGACGCTTGTCGCCGCTCGACGGCATCGGTCCGCGCGAGATTCATCTCGACCGCCTGATCAGCCGTGCGCTCGACGGCGTGGTCGAGGAAGTGATCCTGGCGACCAACTTCACGCCCGAGGGCGAGGCCACCGCGCACACCATCGGCGAACTGCTGAAGGCGCGCGGCCTCAAGGTCAGCCGCCTGGCACGTGGCGTGCCGGTGGGCGGCGAACTGGAATACGTGGACAGCGGCACACTGGCGCAGGCCGTTCGCGACAGGCGAACCGTTTGATATGGCGCGACCGGCGAACCGTCTGATACAGCGCGACCGGCGCACCGTCTGACCGCACCTATCCCAGCGCGCTGGCGACGAGGTTGATCGTCAACGCCAGCACCAGCAGATTGAAGCCGAACGACACCAGACCGTGCACCAGCACCAGCCGGCGCATCGGCGTTGTGGTGATCGCGACGTCGGCCACCTGCGAGGTCATGCCGATGACCGCCGCGAAGTATGCAAAATCGGCGTAGCGGGGCGCCGCGCCGGGAAACGCCAGCCCGCCCGTGTCCTTGCCCGCATGCGAGCGGTAGTAGTGGCGTGCATAACGCAGCGCGAACAGGGTCTGAATCAGGAGCCAGGTCGATGCCAGCGCACCGAGCGCGAGACCGATGTGCAATCCGCGCGCCATTCCCGTCGACGACTTGGCTGCATCGGTGACCAGCAGCACGCCAATCAGGCTGACCCACGATGCCGCGATCAGCACACCATACAGTGCGGTGGCGCCGGGATCCTCGCTGGACGCGCGCAGCCGGGTATGGGCGGTGTCGAGTCGCCCCACGCCCCACCACACCAGCACCAGATACATCAGGCTGCCGGCCAGCCAGCCGGCCAGCAGCCGCGTTTCCCATACGTCGGCATACGTTGATGCCGCGCCCACGATGCCGAGTGTCAGCGCAAGCGAGAGCCGGTGCCATGCGCGCAGGCGGGCTACGGGGTGAAGCTCTCGGTGCGGATAGGGAAGCAGAAATTTCATGATCGGGAATGACGCGAATGCAGAAAGCCGCGCAAGGCCAGCAGGGCGACCACCAGGCCGAGCATAACCCAGTGTTCAACCCGATGCAGCACGGCCAGGTGGGTGCTCAGCAGGGCCCCGAACAGGTAGCCGGCACCGCCCACCAGGGGCGCCCACAGCGCGGCAGACGCAAGATTGAGCCAGAAAAAACGCCAGCCGGCCACGTCGCTGAGCCCGACCGCGACCGGCAGGGCGATACGCAAGCCCCACATGAACCGCATCACCAGAATGATGCCGACCGGGTGGTGCTGGATGAGATCGAGCGCGTGTTCGACCTTGCTGCGCCAGGCCGGACGGCGCAGCAGCAACGCTTGCGCGTGACGGCGGCCGAGCCAGAAAAAGAACTGGTCGCCCGTCATTGCGCCCATCCCCGCCACGCCAGCCAGCACGGAAAAATCGAGATAGCCGCGATGTGCCGCGTAGCCGGCCAGCAACAGCACGGATTCGCCTTCGAACAGGGCGCCGAGGAAGACGGCGGCATAGCCATACTGTGCGATGAGGGCGGCAATATCCATGCGTGGATTGTAGAGCGTGCCGCGCGGGACAAGATGACGGACGCTCACCTGGGTGACACTGCGCGCAGTCAGCCTGGGAACAATCTTGGCGAGCCTGGGTCAAGGTCTGCACGGCGGAAGTTTTGAGCCGGCCGATCCCGTTGGTGGCGGATTGCCGCTGAATTCATTGCGATACAAAGAGAAAGCATGAATCAAACCGTTGAGCACGCCCTGAGCAAGGTGCCCGAAGTCACGCTGATGTTCTGGATCATCAAGATCGCGGCCACCACGCTGGGCGAGACGGGCGGCGACGCGGTGTCGATGTCGATGAATCTGGGTTACCTGCTCGGCACCCTGATTTTCGCGGCCATTTTTTTCGTGATGGTGGCAGCCCAGATCAAGGTCGACCGGTTCAATCCCTGGCTTTACTGGGCGACCATCATTGCGACGACGACCGTCGGCACGACGCTGGCCGACTTTGCCGATCGTTCGCTCGGAATCGGCTATGCAGGCGGCGCATCGCTGCTGTTTGCCTTGTTGATGGCGTCGCTGGCGATCTGGTACCGGACCCTCGGCTCGGTTGCCGTCGACAGCATCCGTTCGCCCCGGGCGGAGGCGTTTTACTGGATCACGATCATGTTCTCGCAAACGCTGGGCACAGCCTTGGGCGACTGGACCGCGGATACGGCGGGGCTGGGCTATGCCGGCGGCGCCCTCGTTTTCAGCATGTTTCTGGCGCTGGCGGTCGCCGCATACTTCTGGACGAAGATATCGAGAACCTTGCTGTTCTGGGCCGCGTTCATCCTGACCCGCCCTCTGGGTGCGGTGGTGGGCGATTTTCTCGACAAGCCGGTCAGCGCCGGAGGGGAGGCCTTGAGCCGCTACTCGGCATCGGCGACGATCATCGTGTTCATCCTTGCCTGCATCCTCATCTTTCCGCAGCGCGCGGCAAAAAACGTGGGGCATTGACATCCCACAGCCGCCCCCATGCCTTGACACCCTGTTGCCGCTGGCCCCGGCAGCCCTTTGGTCGAATACCGCATCGTAATGCTGTCGTGCGCGGCATCCGCGTGGCACCCGTTCTCGTGGATAATTCAGGGTTATACCCCGTGCGGTGCCCTGTTTGAACGGAGAAGACAAGATGGAACTCAATGCCCTTACGGCGCTTTCGCCGCTGGATGGCCGTTATGGCTCGAAAACCGCGCCGCTGCGCGACTTCTTCAGCGAATATGCGCTGATCAAATACCGTGTCATCGTCGAGATCGAATGGCTGAAAGCGCT
>DATCTE010000025.1:0-11559 GCA_036568085.1 Thiobacillus sp. | reverse complement strand
GTAGATACCCAGTTCGGCGACCTGACGCGACAACACCAGGGTGGCGTCGAGGTGGGCGAAGGTGGTCGCGGGCGACGGGTCGGTCAAGTCGTCCGCCGGCACATACACGGCCTGGAACGACGTGATCGAGCCGGTACGGGTCGAGGTGATGCGCTCCTGCAGGCGGCCCATTTCATCAGCCAGCGTCGGCTGGTAACCCACCGCGGACGGCATCCGGCCCAGCAGCGCGGACACTTCGGTACCGGCCAGGGTGTAGCGGTAGATGTTGTCGACGAACAGCAGCACGTCGCGGCCTTCATCACGGAAGTATTCGGCCATGGTCAGGCCGGTCAGCGCCACGCGCAGACGGTTGCCCGGCGGTTCGTTCATCTGGCCGTAGACCAGCGCCACCTTGTCCAGCACGCCTCCTTCTTTCATCTCGTGATAGAAGTCGTTGCCTTCACGGGTACGCTCACCGACGCCGGCAAACACCGAGAAGCCGCTGTGCTGCACGGCGATGTTGCGGATCAGCTCCATCAGCGTCACGGTCTTGCCCACGCCAGCGCCGCCGAACAGGCCAACCTTGCCGCCCTTGGCGATCGGCATGATCAGGTCGATGACCTTGATGCCGGTTTCGAGGATTTCCACGGCAGCAGCCTGATCCGCATAAGCGGGCGGCTTGCGGTGAATCGGCATGTGCTTTTCGGCGTTGACCGGACCGGCTTCGTCGATCGGCGTGCCCAGCACGTTCATGATGCGGCCCAGCGTCGCCTGGCCGACCGGCACCATAATCGGGTTGCCGGTGGCAAGCACTTCCATGCCACGGCGCAAGCCGTCAGTGGAGCCCATTGCAATGGCGCGCACCACGCCGTCGCCCAGTTGCTGCTGAACTTCGAGGGTCAGCTCGGGAGACTGCATTTTCAGTGCTTCGAAGACCCTGGGCATGGAATCACGTGAAAACTCCACGTCCACCACGGCGCCGATGATCTGAACAATTTTTCCGTTGCTCATGTTGCTTTCCTAATCAATTGAATTCTGTTGCGCGTTAAACCGCTGCCGCACCGGCGACGATCTCGGACAGTTCCTTCGTAATCGCGGCCTGGCGGGTCTTGTTGTAAACCAGCTTCAGCTCACCGATCACGTCCTTGGCGTTGTCGGAAGCAGCCTTCATCGCCACCATCCGCGCCGACTGTTCGCACGCGATGTTTTCCGCCACGCCCTGGTACACCAACGACTCGATGTAGCGCATCAGCATGCCGTCTACCACCGGCTTGGCATCGGGCTCGTAGATGTAGTCCCAATGCGTTTTCAGGCTGGCTTCCTCTGCATCTTCCATCTGCTTCAGCGGCAGCAGCTGCGTCAACGTCGGCTCCTGCTTCATGGTATTCACGAAGCGGTTGTAGACGATGTAGAGCGCGTCGATGCGGCCTTCCAGATACGCATCCAGCATGATCTTCACGGGGCCGATCAGCCGGTCCATGTGCGGGGTGTCGCCCAGGCCGGTGAGCTGTGACACCACGTTGGCGCCGAGGCGCTGTACGAATCCCAGCCCCTTGTTGCCGATCGCGGTGACGTCGATGTCGACGCCAGCGGCTTCCCACTGCTTCATCTGGTTGACCATCATGCGGAAGGCGTTGGTGTTGAGACCGCCGCACAGGCCTTTGTCCGACGAAATCACGATGAGGCCGACACGCTTGACGTTGTCACGTGCAATCACGAACGGATGCTTGTATTCCGTGTGGGCGTACGCCAAGTGGGTCGCCACGCGGGCGATTTTTTCGGCGTACGGGCGCGCGGCCTTCATGCGGTCCTGCGCCTTGCGCATCTTGGACGCCGCGACCATTTCCATGGCCTTGGTGATCTTGCGCGTGTTTTCCACGCTCTTGATCTTGGTCCGTATCTCTTTTCCGGCTGCCATTGTTTCTCCTTAAACCAGCGGCTGCTAATCAGCGCGGTCTAAATTAATAGACGCCGGTTTTCTTGAACTCGTCCACCGCGGCGGTGAGCGCCTTTTCGGTGGCCTCATCCAGGTTACCGCTGGTTTCGATGGTGTCCATGATGCTGGCGTACTTGGACTTCACGAATGCCAGCAACGCGGATTCGAACGGCAGAATCTTGTTGACTTCGACGTCGTCCATGTAGCCCTTGTTGACGGCGAACAGGGACAGCGCCATCTGCGACACCGACATCGGCGAGTATTGCGCCTGCTTCATCAGCTCGGTCACGCGACGGCCACGCTCCAGCTGCTTGCGGGTGGCTTCATCGAGATCGGAGGCGAACTGCGCGAAGGCCGCGAGTTCGCGGTACTGCGCCAGGGCCAGACGAATACCGCCGCCCAGCTTCTTGATCACCTTGGTCTGCGCCGCGCCGCCGACGCGGGACACCGACAGACCGGCGTTGATCGCGGGACGGATGCCGGCGTTGAAGAGGTCGGTCTCAAGGAAGATCTGGCCGTCGGTAATCGAGATCACGTTGGTCGGCACGAAGGCGGACACGTCACCGGCCTGCGTTTCGATGATCGGCAGCGCGGTCAGCGAACCGGTCTTGCCTTTGACGGCACCCTTGGTGATCTTTTCGACGTAGTCGGCGTTGACGCGCGCGGCACGCTCGAGCAGACGCGAGTGCAGGTAGAACACGTCGCCCGGGTAGGCTTCGCGGCCCGGCGGACGGCGCAGCAGCAGCGACACCTGACGGTAGGCCCAGGCCTGCTTGGTCAGATCGTCGTACACGATCAGCGCGTCTTCACCGATGTCGCGGAAGAATTCGCCCATGGTGCAGCCGGAGTATGGGGCGATGTACTGCATGGCGGCAGCGTCGGACGCAGTCGCGGCAACGACGATGGTGTGATCCATCGCGCCGTGCTCTTCCAGCTTGCGCACCACGTTGGCCACCGAAGAGGCCTTCTGGCCGATGGCGACGTAGATACACTTAACGCCGGTGCCCTTCTGGTTGATGATGGCATCGATCGCGACGGCGGTCTTGCCGGTCTGGCGGTCGCCGATGATCAGTTCGCGCTGGCCGCGGCCGACCGGCACCATGGCGTCGATCGACTTGAGGCCGGTCTGCACCGGCTGGTCGACCGATTTACGTTCGATCACGCCGGGCGCGATGCGCTCGATCGGCATGGTGGTGTCGGCGGCGATGGGGCCCTTGCCGTCGATCGGCTGGCCCAGCGAGTTCACCACGCGGCCGAGCAGGCCACGGCCAACCGGCACTTCCAGGATGCGGCCGGTGCACTTGGCGACGTCGCCTTCCTTGATGTGCTCGTAGTCGCCCAGGATCACGGCGCCGACGGAGTCGCGTTCGAGGTTGAGCGCGACGCCGAAGGTGTTGCCCGGCATCTCGATCATTTCACCCGACATCACGTCGGACAAACCATGAATGCGGACGATACCGTCGGTGACGGACACGATCGTGCCCTGGGTGCGCAGTTCGCTCGAGGCACCGAGGTTTTCGATCTTGGCTTTAATCAGTTCGCTGATTTCGCTTGGATTCAATTGCATTTCTGTTCTCCGAACCGTGAGGTTCCGATAAATATGAGTTTGATTAGCCTTGCAGGGCGAAGGCCATGCGCTGCAGGCGGCCTTTCACCGAGCCGTCCATCACCTGGTCGCCAATGGCGATCACTGCGCCGCCGATCAGTTCGGGATCGACCGCCACCTGCACGTTCACCGCGCGGTTGAACTTGGCCTTGAGCCCGGCCACCAGATCGTCGACCTGGACCTGGGTCAGCGGCTGTGCGCTGGTGATGGTCGCCTCGAGCGTGCCCTCGGCATTTGCCTTCAGCGTTTCGAACTGTGCGTCGATTTCCGGCAGCAGCGTCAGGCGGTCGTTTTCAGCCAGTACCTTGACGAAGTTTCCGCCGCGCTCGCCGAGGTCGGCACCGGCCACCTCGATGATCAGGCTGGCCACGCGATCGGCCGACACCGCAGGATCGGCGATCAGGCGCGCCAGCTGCGCATCGGAAACGATGGCTGCCAGCGTGGCGACGCGCGAAGACCAGCCCGCCAGGTCGTTTTCGCCCTGCGCCATGCGGAACACCGCTTCGGCGTAGGGACGAGCCAGGGTAGACAGTTCGCTCATGGCTTACAGCTCGGCTTTCAGCTGGCCCAGCAGGTCAGCGTGGGTTTGCGCGTTGACTTCGCGGCGCAGGATCTTTTCCGCACCGGCCACGGCGAGACCGGCCACCTGCTCGCGCAGGCTTTCGCGGGCACGGTTGGTTTCCTGGGCGATGTTGGCCTGGGCAGCGGCGAGTTGACGATCGCCCTCTTCCTTGGCAGCCGCCTTCGCTTCCTCGACGATCTGCGCCGCGCGTTTTTCAGCCTGGGCGATCACCTCGGCAGCCTGGGCCTTGGCGTCACGCATGTTGTCGCCGGCCTTTTTGGCGGCCAGTTCCAGCTCGTGCTTGCCGCGGTCCGCCGCGGCCAGGCCGTCGGCGATCTGCTTCTTGCGCGTTTCGAGCGCGTTCATGATCGGCGGCCACACGAACTTCATGCAGAACCACACGAAGAAGATGAACGTGATGGACTGGCCGATCAAAGTTGCGTTGAAATTCATATCCGCACCTTTTTAATGACGGGGTTTAGACAAGTTCCGAGTCAACCCGCGAATTAACCGGCAACGGCGAACAGAACGTACATGGCCAGACCGACAGCGATCATCGGCACGGCGTCGACCAGACCCATCACGATGAAGAACTGGGTGCGCAGCATCGGGATCAGTTCGGGCTGACGGGCAGCGCCTTCGAGGAAGCGGCCGCCGAGGATGCCGATACCAACGGCTGCACCGAGTGCGCCCAGACCCATCATCAGGGCACCAGCGATGTACAGCACGGCTTGAGTCATTTCCATTTGTTGCTCCTAAAAGTAAAAATCAAAGTTGAAAACAAGAAACCAAAACCAGAATTAAATTCAATGATGCTCGGCGTGTGCCATGTCCAGGTAGACGATGGTCAGGGTCATGAAGATGAATGCCTGCAGCGTGATGATGAGGATGTGGAACACCGCCCACGCCCACTGCAGCGTCCCGCCAAACACGGCCAGCACCCAGTTGCCGCCGAACATCAGCGCAATCAGGATGAAGATCATTTCGCCGGCATACATGTTGCCGAAGAGACGCAGTGCCAGTGAAATCGGCTTGGCGATCAGACCCACGCCTTCGAGCAGCAGGTTGACCGGGAACAGGAATTTGGGGAAGGGCTGAAAGGCCAGCTCGGAGAAGAAGCCGCCCGCGCCTTTCATCTTGACGCTATAGAACAGCACCAGGACGAAGATCGACAGCGACATGCCGAAGGTCACGTTGGGATCGGTTGACGGCACGACCTTCAGATGCGGCAGGCCGGACATCGATGCGACAAACGGCAACCAGTCGACCGGAAACAGGTCCATCAGGTTCATCAGGAAGACCCACATGAACACGGTGAGCGCCAGCGGGGCGACCAGAGGATTCTGATGCGAGAAGGAACCGCGTACGGAACTATCGATGAACTCGACGATCCATTCGACGAAGTTCTGCAAGCCGGACGGTACGCCGGTCGTGGCTTTTTTAGCCGCCATGCGGAACAGGAACAGGAACAGGAAGCCCAGCCCGATTGCGAACGCCATGCTGTCGACGTTGATCGCCCAGAAGCCCATGGCCTTGGCTTCAGCGGCACCGTGGGCGAAACCCCAGGTGCCGTCGGCATGCTGACCGTAGGTCAGGTTTTGCAGGTGATGCTTGATGTACTCGCCGGAGGAAGCGTATTCCGTAGCCATAGTGATCAAATTCAATAAGTGGGTTTTGGATGGACACGCAGCGCGCTCCCATTCAAAACCAACCTTGGCAAAATCCAGTCGAATCGACTGGCTATTTACTGTTTCGACCTGTTGCGGCAGCCAGCCAGGCGAACTGGGCCAGCACCAGACCCAGCAGCAAGGGCAAGGGGGCCAGCTTCAACACGCCGAGACCCACAATCAGCAAGCCGATCAGCAGGGTCAGACGCTCGATGCCGACGCGAATAAACAGCTTGAACAATCGATGCTGATCCCATTCCGGATGGTCCATCGATTGCCGTTCGCGCCACACCAGCACCGCACTCACAGCCAGCGCGACCAGTACGCCATACAGCGCCGCCAGCCCCGCATCAACCCCAGCTATTGCAGCGCCGATCAGTGCCGCTACGGGTGCGATCACCGCTTGCGCCCGAGCCACTCGCAGGGTGCCGGTTGGGATGCCGGTAAACATTAGCCAGTTATGATACAAGAATTAGTGTGGTCTATGCAATCATCAAGCTGCTTGATGATGAATTTCACTATGTAGTGATGTTGTATAGCGAAAAAAACGCGGCCAACAAGACCGCGTAGGTTTAAAGCTGGATTCTGAGCCGCAGCAACAGCCCTTCCAGTTCATCGGCGCTGGCGAAATTCAGTGTCAGCCTGCCGCTGCCTTTGCCGCTTGTTTGCACGTGCGCCGTCATGCCGAGCGCGTCCGACAAGGCCTCCTCCAGCCGGAGGATATCGCGCGAAACGGTGTGCTTGACCGGCGTTGCCGTCGTTGCGTCCTTCAGGCGCGCCACGCGGCGTTCGACCTCGCGTACCGACAATCCTTTGGTTTCAATTTCATGCGCCAACTCGCGTTGTGCATTCGCATGCAAGGGCAGCAGCGCGCGTGCGTGGCCCATTTCGATCAGCCCTGCGGTAAGCATGTCCTGCACCGGATGCGACAGATTCAGCAGGCGCAGCAGATTGGATACCGCGGCGCGCGATTTGCCAACCGCCTGCGCGGCAGCGTCGTGCGTCATGCCGAATTCATGGATCAGGCGCTGCAGACCGTGCGCTTCATCGATCGCGTTGAGGTCTTCGCGCTGGATGTTTTCGATCAGCGCCATCGCCGCCACGGCATCGTCGGCAACCTCGCGCAGCAGCACCGGAACCTCGTTCAAGCCGGCGAGTTGCGCCGCGCGCCAGCGCCGCTCACCAGCGATGATTTCGTAGCCGCCGGCGACCTCGCGCGCGAGGATGGGCTGCATCAGCCCCTGCGCACGGATCGAGTCGGCGAGTTCCTGCAGCGACTCACTGTCCATCTGGGTGCGCGGCTGGTATTTGCCAGGCGCCAGCTGCGACACGTTCATCATGCGCAGGTCGCCCTGCGGCGGCGCGGCACTGTCCTCGCCGCCCAGCAGCGCGTCGAGCCCGCGCCCCAGTCCTTTAGGCTTCGCCATCTGTTTTCTCCCTTGCTGTCTGGCCGGCGCTCATGCCCTTCCGGGCACGCTTGAGCGTTTCCTCGGCCAGTTCCATATATGCCTTCGCGCCCTTGCACTGACTGTCGTAGGCCAGCACCGGCAGCCCGTGGCTGGGTGCCTCGGCAAGCCGCACGTTGCGCGGAATCACGGTGTCGTAAACCTTGTCGCCGAAATGCTGCTTGATCTGATCCGACACCTGCTGCGCCAGCGTGCTGCGCGGATCGAACATCACGCGCAGCAGGCCTTCGATCTGTATGCCTGGATTGAGCCGCTGCTTGACCTTCTTGATGGTGGCGACCAGATCGGTCAGCCCCTCCAGCGCGTAGTACTCGCACTGCATCGGGATCAGCACCGCCTCCGCCGCGGCAAAGGCGTTGACGGTCAACAGATTCAGGGTCGGCGGACAATCCATCAGGATAAAGTCGTAGTCGTCGGCCACCTGCGCCAGTGCAACTTTCAACCGCAAGTCGCGTTGCTCGAGGTTCACCAGATCGATTTCCGCGCCGGCGAGTTCGCGGTTCGCCGGGATGACGTCAAAATGACCCGGCTCCGAGCGCATCCGCGCGTCGCGCACGGTGACCTGGTTGAGCAGGATCTGGTACACGGTCGGCAGCGCGGTGCGCTTTTCGATGCCCGCCCCCATGGTCGCGTTGCCCTGCGGATCGAGGTCAGCCAGTAGCACACGCTGGCCGAGTGCGGCCAGACTCGCGGCCAGATTCACCGCCGTCGTGGTCTTGCCGACGCCACCTTTCTGGTTGGCAATTGCGAGGATTCGGCTCATTCAACAGGCTCCAGAACGATCAAATGTCGGGTTGCATCCAGTCCCGGGACGACCAATGCGTGGTCAGCGCTCACTTTCACGCCAAGCGGCAGCTGGGCGATTTCTTCATTCGGATACAAGCCCTTCATCGCCAGCCAGCAACCGTCCGGCTTGAGCAGATGACGGGTCAATGCGACGAATTCCCTGAGGTCGGAAAACGCCCGTGAGGTAATGACATCGAAACCTTCGGCAGGCCGGTAATCCTCCACCCGGCCTGTGACCACAGTCAGATTGCCCAGTCCCAGCTCGGCCTTGGCCTGCAGCAGGAAGGCGGTTTTCTTGGCAATGCTGTCGATCAGCGTCACCCGCACCTGCGGCCGCGCGATCGCCAGCGGGATACCCGGCAGACCGCCGCCGCTGCCGACATCCAGCACCGACTCGCCCTGAAAAAAAGGCACCGCCGCCAGCGAATCCAGCAGATGGTGGCTGACCATGCGCTCGGCGTCGCGCACCGCGGTGAGGTTGTACACGCGGTTCCACTTGTCGAGCAGCGCCAGATAGGCCAGCAGCTTCGCCTCGGCGCCTTCGGGCAATGCCAAGCCAAGGGCGGCGATCCCCGCCTTTAATTGCTGTTCGATGCTCACGCGCTTTTCTTCTGGGGGTCAGGCCGGAAGCCGCGTTTGGCGTAGACCAGCAGCACCGAAATCGCCGCCGGGGTGATCCCCTGCAGTCGCCCCGCCTGCCCCAGCGTTTCCGGGCGCGCCTTCTGCAGGCGCTGGCGTACTTCCATCGACAACCCGGTCAGCAGGCTGTAGTCGAGATCGGGAGGCAAGCGCAGGCTCTCCTGCTCGCGATGTTTTTCGACTTCCTCGTTCTGACGGTCGATGTAGCCCTGGTATTTGGCGGCGATTTCGACCTGCTCGGCGACGCGCACATCGGCCTCCCCCGCTCCGCCACCCGGCAGCGCAAGCACCTGGGCGTAGCCCAGATTGGGACGGCGCAGCAATTCAAACAGGCTGTACTCGTGCTCGATCGGCTGACCGATCAACCGGGTGGCCGCCTCGGCGGGCAGGATGGCTGGATTGATCCAGGTCGACTTGAGCCGCTCGGTTTCACGTGAAACTGCATCGCGTTTGCGGTTGAAGGCGTCCCAACGCGCATCATCGACCACGCCGATGGTGCGCCCGGCCTCGGTCAGCCGCATGTCGGCATTGTCCTCGCGCAGCTGCAGGCGGTATTCGGCGCGGCTGGTGAACATGCGGTAGGGCTCGGAGACGCCGCGCGTGATGAGGTCGTCGACCAGCACGCCGAGGTAGGCCTCGTGCCGGCCCGGACTCCAGGCCTCTTCCCCCTGCACCTGCAAACCCGCGTTGATACCGGCCAGGAGGCCCTGCGCGGCGGCCTCTTCATAGCCAGTGGTGCCGTTGATCTGCCCGGCGAAAAAGAGGCCGGCGATCGACTTGGTCTCCAGCGAAGCCTTGAGGTTGCGCGGATCGTAGTAGTCGTACTCGATGGCGTAACCGGGGCGCAGGATGTGCGCGTGCTCCAGTCCCGGGATCGAGCGCACGATGGCGAGCTGGACGTCGAACGGCAGCGAGGTCGAGATGCCGTTGGGGTAGATCTCGTGGGTCGTCAGCCCCTCCGGCTCGAGGAAGATCTGGTGGCTCGCCTTGTCGGCGAAGCGCGTGATCTTGTCCTCGATCGACGGGCAGTAGCGCGGCCCCACCCCTTCGATGACGCCGGTGTACATCGGCGAGCGGTCCAGCCCGCCGCGGATGATCTCGTGCGTTTCCGCGGTCGTGTGGGTGATCCAGCACGGGCGCTGCTCGGGATGCATCGAAGCGTGGCCCATGAAGGAAAACACCGGCGCCGGATCATCGCCGGGCTGCACCTGGGTCTGGCCGAAGTCGATGGTGCGGCCGTCGATGCGCGGCGGCGTGCCGGTTTTCAGCCGCCCGGCGGGCAGCTTGAGCTCGCGCAGGCGAGCGGCGAGCGACACCGCCGGCGGATCACCCATGCGCCCGGCCTGGAAATTTTCCAGCCCCACGTGCACCAGGCCAGCCAGGAAGGTGCCGGCAGTCAACACCACCGCGCGGCCGCTGAACACGATGCCAAGCTGGGTTTTCACGCCGACGACGCGGTCGCCGTCGAGCAGCAGATCGTCGACCGCCTGCTGGAAGATCGTGAGGTTGTCCTGGCTTTCCAGGCGGCGCCGGATCGCCGCCTTGTACAGCACGCGGTCGGCTTGGGCGCGGGTGGCCCGCACCGCCGGGCCCTTGGACGAATTGAGGGTCCGGAACTGGATGCCCGCCTCGTCGGTGGCCAAGGCCATCGCGCCGCCCAGCGCGTCGACTTCCTTGACGAGATGCCCTTTGCCGATGCCGCCGATCGACGGATTGCACGACATCGCGCCCAGGGTTTCGATGTTGTGCGTCAGCAGCAGCGTCTTCACGCCCATGCGCGCAGCCGCCAGCGCGGCCTCAGTGCCGGCGTGACCGCCACCGACGACGATGACATCGAAAGATTCGGGGAATTTCATGATGGCCGCCATTCTACCCGTTGCCGGGTTCCGTTTCACGTGAAACAGGGCCACGTGAAACACGATCACGCGGAGGCCTCGCCCGGGAACCCGGCCGCTCAGCCGGCAGTGGCCTTGGCCTCCAGCGCCTCCCAGCGCGCCAGGGCTTCCAGCAGTTCGGCCTCGATGGCTTCCGTGCGCGCCTGCAACGCCGCAGCTTCCTGCGGACTCGATTGATACAACGCGGGGTCCGCCAGCCGCTCGGCGATCTGTACCTGTTCGGCCTCCAGCGCCTCGATCTGCGCCGGCAGCGCTTCGAGCTCCCGCGCCTCTTTGAAACTGAGTTTGCTTTTGGATGCGGGTCTGGCCGGCGCAGCTTGGGCAGGCGCCTTGGGGGCCGCCACGCGCGGCGCCTCGGCAGCGACCCGCTGCCGTTGCTGCCAGGCGCGCCAGTCGGCATAGCCGCCGACGATCTCGGTCAGCCGGCCCTCGCCTTCGAACGCGATCGACTGGGTGACGACGTTGTCCAGGAACGCGCGGTCATGCGAAACGATGATGACAGTGCCGCCGTAGTCCTGCAGCAGCTGCTCGAGCAACTCCAGGGTATCGATGTCGAGATCGTTGGTCGGCTCGTCCAGTACCAGCAGGTTGGCGGGGCGGGCAAACAGCCGCGCCAGCAGCAATCGATTGCGCTCGCCGCCGGACAGCGCCGACACCTTGGCGCGCGCGCGCTCGGCGGGAAACAGAAAATCCTCCAGATAGCTGATGACGTGTTTCTTCTGGCCGCCGATTTCGACGTAGTCGGAACCGGGCGAGATCGTGTCGATCAGCGTCGCCTCGTCGTTCAGCTGATTGCGAAACTGGTCGAAATAAGCGACTTCGAGCTTGGTGCCCTGTTTGATCCAGCCGGACTGCGGCTTCAGTTCGCCCAGGATCAGCCGGATCAGCGTGGTCTTGCCGACCCCGTTGGGGCCCAGGAGACCCAGTTTGTCGCCGCGCAGGATGGTGGTGGAGAAATCGCGGATAAGGGTGCGGTCGCCGTAACCGTAGGTAACGTGATCGAGTTCGGCCACCACCTTTCCG
>DATCTE010000024.1:0-2047 GCA_036568085.1 Thiobacillus sp. | reverse complement strand
CCAAGGCTCGCAAGCATGTGATGTACAAGGAAACCAAGCTGAAATAATCCAGCCTGACCCAATAAAAAACCCGCCAATTGGCGGGTTTTTATTGCCTGTAATCAGGTGGCCCTGAGGCCACCCGCTTCCGAGGTCATGCGTAGCTGCGCAGGCGCACCGAGAACTGCTGCAGCGACTGGATGCCGCTTTCCTCGGCGCGTTTGCACCAGGCCTGCAACTGGTCGAGCAACTGCTCGCGGCTGGCGGTGGAACGGCCCCAGATGGCGGCCAGATCCTGGCGCATGCGATAGACAGTTTGCAGGCGCTCGCTCTTGCCCAGCAGCGTGTCGAGCTCGGCCTTGTCCGACGCGGCCAGTTCGGCCGGCTCCTTGTGCAGCCAGCGGCGGAAGCTGTCGAAGTTCCAGTTCTGCGGCAGATTCGCACCCGCCTTCAGCTTGGCGATCTCGGCCTTGCTGTCCGCGCGCACGCTCTTCACGAAGCGCGTCATCACATCGTAGCGATGGGTGATGACGGCCTGCAGGGTATCCAGATCGCACAGCGGCTTGGCCGGCAGCCATTTCACCGTCGGCGCCACCTTGCGGATGGTCGCCAGCCCCACGTAGGACATCAGCTTGATGTAGAGCCAGCCGATATCGAACTCGTACCACTTGTTCG
This sequence comes from Thiobacillus sp., assembly GCA_036568085.1. Classification (GTDB taxonomy): domain Bacteria; phylum Pseudomonadota; class Gammaproteobacteria; order Burkholderiales; family Thiobacillaceae; genus Thiobacillus. Next base: position 1,393 of record DATCTE010000024.1, on the reverse strand, counting down.
ACAGCCGCGCCGACGTGCCGTAAGCATGGTGGTTGTTGTGCAGCTCCTCGCCGCCGATGAGGATGCCCCACGGGAAAATGTTGGTGCTGGCATCCTCGCTGGCGAAGTTGCGATACCCCCAGTAGTGGCCGATGCCGTTGATGATGCCGGCGGCGGTGATCGGAATCCACGCCATCTGCACGGCCCAGATGGTCAGGCCGAGGGGACCGAACAGCGCGAGGTTGATGGCCATCATCAGCACGATGCCCTTGGCCGAATGGCGGCTGTAAACATTGCGCTCCATCCAGTCGTCGGGCGTGCCGTGGCCGTATTTTTCCAGCGTCTCGGTCACCTTGGCCTCGGCGCGATACAGTTCGGAACCTTCCCAGAACACCTTCTTGATACCCTTGGTTTGCGGGCTGTGCGGATCCTCGACGGTTTCGCATTTGGCGTGGTGCTTGCGGTGAATGGCGACCCATTCCTTGGTGACCATACCGGTGGTGAGCCACAGCCAGAAACGGAAGAAGTGGCTGACGATGGGGTGAAGATCAACGGCGCGGTGCGCCTGCGAACGGTGCAGAAAAATCGTGACGGCGGCGATGGTGATGTGCGTCAGGCCGAGCGCGACCAGCACATAACCCCACCAGGGTAAATCCAACAAGCCTAATTGCATGGTTTAGAGTTCCAAAAAAGGACAATAGCGTCTTGTAATTTACGGACAAATTCCATAAAAATCAAGGATTATTCTCAATCGGTGGCAGCTGGGCCAGATGCACGACACGCTGCGGGAAGGGAATCTCGATGCCGGCAGCTTTGAAACGCCGCCAGATCGCCCAGTTGATATCGGAGCGCAGGTTGGCCTGCCCCTCGCTGGGGTCGCGGATCCACACGGCCAGTTCCAGCAGGATGCCATTATCGGCAAATTCCTTCAGAAATACTCTGGGCGGATTGTCCGGTTCGTCGTGGACCACCCGGATGTGACTGTTCGCAGCCTCCAGCATCAGGGCCTCGGCCTGCTCCAGGTCGGCATCGTAGGCGACCTGCACGGGCAGGGTAATCCGCACGTTGGGCTTGGACAGCGAATGGTTGACCACGGTCTGGGTAATCAGCGTCTCGTTGGGGACGATGGTTTCGGTGCCGTCGAGCGCCTTTAGCAAGGTATAGCGCGTATTGATCTGGCTGACCTCGCCGTATTTGTTGTCGACCGTGACCAGATCGCCGATGCGTACCGACCGGTCGAGCAGGATGATGAAGCCGGAAATGTAGTTGCTGGCCACCTTCTGCAAACCGAAGCCGATCCCCACGCCGAGCGCGCCACCGAATACTGACAGCACTGTGAGATCGATCCCCACCGCCGGCAGCGCCACCAGCACGGCTAGGATCAGCAGGACGGTGCGGGCGGCTTTCGACAAGG
>DATCTE010000023.1:0-2094 GCA_036568085.1 Thiobacillus sp. | reverse complement strand
CGCGCCGCTTTCAGATACTCGGCGCTACCCTGGAAATAATCGCGGTCGGTCAGCACCGACAGACACGCAGCACCGCCCGCCTGGTAGCTGGCCGCAATCTCGGCAGGGCGGAAGTCGGGGCGGATCACGCCCTTGGACGGACTGGCCTTCTTGATTTCGGCGATCACCGCCGGCTTGCCGGCGGCCAGCTTCGCGCGCAGGGCGCCGACAAAATCGCGTGGCGGCAATGCGGCGGCGGCACGCGCCTGCATCTCGGCCAGCGGCACCGTCGCGAGCCCCGCGGCGATTTCGCTGCGCTTGGTGGCGAGGATCTTTTCGAGGATGTCGGACATCGTGCTCAAGCCCCCGTGGCGCGTTGGGAGAACGCCACCAGCTGCCGCAGCTTTTCACGCGCCGCGCCGCTCGCGATCGCCGCGCGTGCCCGCTCGATGCCCTCGCCCAAGGTCTCGGCGCAGTCGGCCACGTAGATGGCGGCGCCGGCATTGAGCAGCACGATGTCGCGCGCCGGCCCCGGCAGGCCGTCGAGCACGGACAGCAGCATGTCCCTGGCCTGGGTCGCGTCCCACACCTTCAACACCTCGTTGCCGCAGGTTTCCAGCCCGAACTCGCGCGGATGGATCGTGTATTCGCTGACCTCGCCGTCCTTCAGTTCGCCGATCAACGTCTCGCCGGCCAGCGTGATCTCGTCCATGCCGTCGGAGCCGTGCACGACCATGACATGGCGACTGCCGAGACGCTGCAGCACGCGTACCAGGATGCCGACCAGATCGGGATGGAACACCCCCAGCACCTGGTGCGGCGCACCGGCCGGGTTGGTGAGCGGGCCCAGGATGTTGAAGATCGTGCGCACCCCGAGTTCGCTGCGCACCGGCGCAGCGTGCTTCATCGCGCCATGGAATTTCGGCGCGAACATGAAGCCGATGCCGATGGCATCGATGCTCTCGGCCACCTGCCCGGGCGTGAGGTCGAGGTTCACGCCGAGCGCCTCCAGCACGTCGGCACTGCCGCTGGTCGACGAGACCGAGCGCCCGCCGTGCTTGGCGACGCGCGCCCCGGCGGCGGCAGCAACGAAGGCGGCGGTGGTGGAAATATTGAACGTATGCGCAGCGTCGCCACCGGTGCCGCAGGTGTCGACCAGATGCGCGCCGTTCTGCGCCGGCACCTTGGCTGCGAATTCGCGCATCACCTGCGCCGCGGCGGCGATCTCGCCGACGGTCTCCTTCTTTACCCTGAGGCCCGTGATGATGCCGGCGATCTGCACCGGCGTGAGCTCGCCGCGCATGATCTGGCGCATCAGCGACAGCATCTCGTCGTGGAAGATTTCACGCTGCTCGACCAGCCGGGCAAGCGCCTGCTGCGGCGTGATCATCGCGTGCCTTTCAGGAAATTGGCCAGCATGGCGTGGCCGTGTTCGGTGAGGATGGACTCGGGATGGAACTGCACGCCCTCGACCGCCAGCGTCTTGTGGCGCACCCCCATGATCTCGCCGTCGTCGGTCCACGCGGTGATTTCAAGGCAATCCGGCAGCGTCTCGCGCTCGATCACCAGCGAATGGTAGCGGGTGGCGCGGAAGGGATTGGGCAGGCCCTTGAACACGCCCACATCGAGGTGATGGATCATCGAGGTCTTGCCGTGCATCAGTTCCTTGGCGCGCACGATCCTGCCGCCGAAGGCCTGGCCGATGCTCTGGTGGCCAAGGCAGACGCCGAGGATGGGAATCCTGCCGGCAAATTCCCTGATCAGCGGCACCGACACGCCCGCTTCGTTGGGCGTGCAGGGGCCGGGCGAAACGACGATGTGGTCGGGCTTCAGCGCGGCGATGCCGGCGAGGTCGATCTCGTCGTTGCGGATCACCTTGACGTCTTCGCCCAACTCTCCGAAATACTGCACGAGGTTGTAGGTGAAGCTGTCGTAGTTGTCGATCATTAAAAGCATGGCGCATGTATCCTTTTGTTTTTCATCGTGAATGGCCAAGGACACTTCATTCAATAGCCGCCTGGATACCCGCTTTTGCTTCTGATACCCCGAGCCTTATGTCTGGAACCGACAGCACGAAAGCTGTCATTGTCGCCCAGATTAGCTTCCATATAAACC
>DATCTE010000022.1:0-2531 GCA_036568085.1 Thiobacillus sp. | reverse complement strand
TGCTCGAAGAGGAAGCTGCGTACGCGGTCGGGCGGTGCGCTCAATTCAGCTGCACCCGTTCGCCCCAGGGCACCACGCCCTTGCCCTTGACCAGCCAGATCACCGGGTAATTCGGCGGGGTTTTGGGGAAATCGCCTTCGGCATCGGTGAAATACACCAGCATGTCGGGGCTGCGGTTTTCGTGCTCGACCCAGTCGAACACCGGGCGGAAGTCGGTGCCGCCGCCCCCCTTGATTTCGGTCGGCAGCTGCATGGTGTCCCACGGTTCGAATTCCCACGGCGCCTGTTCGGCCACGTGGTTGTCGCACGCCAGCAGGGTGACGCGCGCGCGCACCTGGCCTTTCAATGCATCGAGCTCGGTGACGAATTCGCGCAATTCCTCGTCGCTGATCGAGCCGCTGGTGTCGATCGCCGCCACCACGTCGATGCCTTCGCTCGACAGGCGCGGCAGCAGCGCGTCGCCTTCGCGCCGCGACGGCCGGCGCCACGAATAGTCGTCGCGCTGGTTGACCGCGAAGAAACGTGCCAGCAACGCGCGCCACGGCAGGCTGGGCGCCAGCAGATCGTCGACCCAGCGCATCATCGACTGCGACAGCTTGCCGGCCTGGCGCGCGGCCTGGGCGGCGGCAGCGAGGCGGTTCTTCCACTGCTCGGCGAGCTCCTCACGTTCGCTGGGCGACAGTTCGTTCGGTTTCTGCGAGGCCTGGCTGCCGCTGCCCTGTTTTTCTTCGGCCTGGCTTTGGCCCTCCTTGCCCTGGCCGCCCGATTCACCCGCATCCGGGTTGTCCTGGCGCTCGTTCTCGTCGGGACTCGCACCCGACTCGTTGTCGTTGTCGAACAGGTGCTGGTCGAAGGACTCCTCGGGCGTATCTTCGGGAATCAGCGGGTAGATTTCCTCTGCAGACAGCGTCATGTAGTTCTGGTCGGCGAGGATGCCATGCAGCGGCGGCTTCAGGCCTTCCTCGATCAGGATGAGGTTGACCGCGTGGTCGCACGCCACGTCCCAGCGCCGCTTCACCCGATGGTTGCGGCGGTGGGTGTGCCCCATCGCGCAGTGCATCGCCTCGTGCGCCAGCACAAACTGCGTCTGCGCGAGGTTGAGGTTGTCGATGAACTTGGGGTTGAAATAGAACGCCTGCGCGTCGGTGCCGGTGGTGGTGCACCAGTCGCCGCCGGGTTTCAACGGCAGGTGCATCACCAGGGCGCCGAGAAACGGCCGCTCCATGATGAGCCGCGTGCGCGCGGCAGCGAGCTTGGTGAGGATCGGTTCGAGCGCGGCGTCAGGCTGGTCGGCCATAAATCAATTTAGTGCTCGTAGAGAACGAGGTCGGTGATGCTGTTGGCCCACTCGGCAAAGGCCGGCACGGCAAACAGCGGGCGCCCCACCGCACGATGCAGGTCGCTCACCAGCATCACGCCCATCTCGCGCTGCGGAAAACGCTGCGCATATTTGAGGATGTTGCCGTACACCGCGGCGGCGTTGCCGTTGTCGGCCGCCTGCAAGGCTTTGCGCACCAGCGCGGCGGCGACGCCGTACTGCAGGTCGATGCCTTCGGGCACTTCGGCCGCCTCGCCGGCGATGATGGCATCGATGTCCGGCATCTGCGCCATGTTGTCGACGAAGGTTTTCAGTTCCAGCCCCGCCGATTGGCCGACGCAGGCCATCAGCGCATTCGCCAGCAGCTCGGTCTTGTCGAATTTCTGCAGCGCACGGTGGGCGTATTCCCACGAACGCGGGCTGGGGAAGGCGATCGGCGTGTGCGCCGGGTCAAAGTTGAACAGCAGGTCGGGACGGAAGCGCAGGAAGGCGATCACGCGCGGGTCGATGTTCTCGCTGTGCGCCCAGTCCACCCAGTCGTCCAGATTCACCTCGACTTCGTAGTGGGTGAAGCGGTTGGCGAGCGGTGCCGGCATGGCGTAGGTCACGCCGCGGTCGCCCTGGCGGTTGCCGGCGGCGAAGATCACCCAGCCGTCCGGCACTTTGTACTCGCCCAGGCGACGGTCGAGGATCAGCTGGTAGGCCGCGGCCGACACCGACGGCGGCGCCGAGGTGATCTCGTCGAGAAAGAGGATGCCCGACGGGCCGTGGCGTTCGGCATCCGGAAGCACCGAGGGAATCGACCATTCGACCAACTGGCCGCTGCGGAAAGGAATGCCGCGCAGGTCGGTCGGTTCCATCTGCGACAGGCGGATGTCGATCAGCGGAACGCCATGTTGCTGGGCAATCTTGGCGACGATCTGCGACTTGCCGACGCCCGGCGGGCCCCACAGCATCACCGGCGTGTGATGGCCGTCGGCGGCGCTTTCGAATTCACGGTTGAGGATGGTTTCTATGTGGGAGGGGCGCATGGACTTGACAACAACGCTGAGTGAGACCAAATGATAATCGCTCGGGGACGCGCATTCCAGTTTCGCCCTTGATCGATGTGGGGGGATTTTGCTACCGTGGGACTAACCGGACTGAATGGATGCAGCATGAATTTTTGCAGTGAATGTGGCGGCGCTGTGGTGCTGCGCGTGCCCAGCGGCGA
>DATCTE010000021.1:0-2482 GCA_036568085.1 Thiobacillus sp. | reverse complement strand
CGGGTGGTGGAGTTGCGCTACTTCGGCGGCCTGACCATCGAGGAAACCGCCGAGGCCATGGGCAGCTCACCCGCCACGGTGAAGCGGCACTGGCAGTCGGCGCGCGCCTGGCTTTTCGACGCACTCTCGGGATTGCCCGGCCGGTAAGGGCCGATGAGCCGGTCTTCTGCCGTTTCCCGCCTACAGGGAAGAAGGGGACGACCATGAACAGAACACAGATGCTGATTGCGTTGCTCGCCGCCGGCCTGATGGCCGCCAGTCCGGCCATCGCCACTGCCGGCATGCAGCGGGTGGCCATCATCGATCCGAGCGGTTTCGAGAAGCCCATGCCCGCGCATTGGGTGCAACTGCCGGCCGGCTGGCAAACCCAAGGGGGCGTGATCTGGGACCAGAACGCACCCTGCGGCGCCACGCCCAGCTTCCGCTGGCAGGCCCGGTCGCCCGACGGCGCCCAGCTGCTGACCCTCCATCCCAGCGAGGCCTGGACCTGGGACAACCTGGGCATGCCGCCCACCCAGGGCCAATGCCCGCGCGTACCGATCACCACCGTGCGCCAGTACCTGGAGAGCTTCGTGCAGCGCAACCGCCCGGGCGCGCGCATCCTGGACTATCGCGACCGCCCCGACCTCGTCCGCAGCCCCCCGCCACCGGGCGGCAACGGCATGCAGTGGCGCAAGGACGGCGGTGAACTACTGATCGCCTACGGCGGTCCCGGCGGCGAGCGGCGCGAAAGCGTCGCCGCGGTCGTGCTGTTTTCATTGACGACGATGGCCGGGGTGATGCCGGGTGAGACCCGCCAGTTCCTCTCCGGCGTCGCCAGCGCTCCCACCACGCTCAGCGCGCCCGCCGGCGCACTGGACATGAACCTGCTAACCCATGTCGCCAACACCGGCCAACCCGATCCGCAGTGGCAGGCGCGGATGAACAGGCACAACGCCGTCATCGCCCGCCAGAACCAGCGCGGCGCCGCCGACCGAAGCCAGATCATCGCCGATACCTACAGCGAGATTTCCGACATGCAGATGCGCGGCTGGCAGGACCGCAACGCCACCAACGACCGCATCCACGACCGCAACATCGATGCCGCCACCGGTACGACCCGCTACGCGGACCCCGACGCCGGCCAGGTTCGCCTGGACAGCAATTACGACAATGCCTGGCGCACCACGGACGGCAGCTACCTGCAAAGCGACGACCCCAACTTCGACCCCAACCGCGACCTCGACGCCGAGGCCGAACGCCTGGAGCGCATCGAATGAACGTTCTCCGACTGCTTCCCCTCGCCTGCCTGCTTGCGGGCCCCTCGCTGGCCCAGGACAGTTTCGGCAGCGCGCCGCAGCAGCAGCAACAACAACAGCCGCCCTATCCACGGCAACAAGCGCCGGCCTACCCGCAGCAGCAACCGGCCCCGTATCCGCAGCAGGGCCCCGCGCAGCAAAACGACGGCCTTGCCCGGATGATGCAGGCCGAACGGCAGGACATGGGCGTGCCCGCCACGGGCCAGCTCAAGTCCGGCGGCCTGCACGGCCCTACGCCCAACCAGCTGCCCGGCGGCGGCTTGATCACCACGCCGGAACTGGTGCAGCTGTTGCAGGACCCCGCACAGGGTGCGCTCGTCTTCGACGTGCTGGGCGGCCCGCAGATGTTGCCCAACGCGATCCCGGTGGTGCCGGCCTCGCAGGGAGGCAGCTTCGACGACAACGTGCAGCGTGATTTCGGCCAGTACCTGCAGCAGGTGACGCAGGGACGCAAGGATCGCCCGATGGTCTTCTATTGCCAGTCCAGCCAATGCTGGATGAGCTACAACGCGGCCCTGCGTGCAACGCGGCTGGGCTATACCCGGGTGCTGTGGTATCGCGGCGGCATCGAGGCCTGGCAGCAGGCCGGCGGACCGCTCGTCCCGCCGCCCGGCCTGGGCGGCGCCGCGCAGCGCTGAGGCGCCGCGAAGCGGTCGCTGGCGGGGAGGCGCCGGACATGCCGGCGCACCCCGTGCCCGTCGCTTACTTGAACGTGATGCGGCGCATTACGTATTCGCCGGTGATATCGCGCATCGACGGGTAGTCCTTGCTGATGCTCCGGGACTTGGCCTCGTTGGCCGCACCCCAGGCCTTCATGAAGGCGTCGTAGCGCTCCTTGGAAGGCTGCATGTCCTCGCCCTTGGCGAAGACCTGCATCAGCACGACATTGAAGCCACCGGAGTTGGGCAGCTCGCTGACGTAGACGCCGTAGTCCTTGATGTGCCCCAGTTCCTTGGCGGCCTTGCTCGAGGCGACCCAGGTCTCGCGGATGCCTTCGAGGTAGTCATCGATCATGTTGGCGTGCACCTGGATCGTGGTGATGTGCGTCACTTCCTGGCTCGGCTCGTAGTCGGTGTAGGGCTTGAGCTGGGCCCACGCGGACGCCGCGGACAGCAGCAGCGACAGGGCCAGCAGCTTGCAGATCGACTTCATGGTGTTCCCCTGGTGGACGGGACAAGAGTGTC
>DATCTE010000020.1:0-2566 GCA_036568085.1 Thiobacillus sp. | reverse complement strand
CGAACCCCAGGGCAACCAGGTGTTCTCGCCGCTGAAGAAGACCATCCCCCTCGTCTATGATGCGATGAAGCGCGCTCAGGACGAAACCGGCCAGGCCAAGCTGTTCTCGATGAACATCACGGCCGACGACCACTACGAAATGTGCGCCCGCGCCGACTTCGCGCTGGAAACCTTCGGTCCCGACGCCGACAAGCTGGCCTTCCTGGTCGACGGTTTCGTCGGCGGCCCCGGCATGATCACCACTGCCCGCCGTCAGTACCCCAACCAGTACCTGCACTACCACCGCGCCGGCCACGGCATGATCACCTCGCCGTCCGCCAAGCGTGGCTACACCGCCTTCGTGCTGGCCAAGATCTCGCGTCTGCAGGGTGCGTCCGGCATCCACGTCGGCACCATGGGCTACGGCAAGATGGAAGGCGACGCCACCGACAAGGGCATCGCCTACATGATCGAGCGCGACGAGTGCCAGGGCCCGGTCTACTTCCAGAAGTGGTACGGCATGAAGCCCACCACCCCGATCATTTCCGGCGGCATGAACGCGCTGCGCCTGCCCGGCTTCTTCGAGAACCTGGGTCACGGCAACGTCATCAACACCTCCGGCGGCGGCTCCTACGGCCACATCGACAGCCCGGCGGCCGGCGCGATCTCCCTGCGCCAGTCGTACGAGTGCTGGAAGTCGGGCGCCGACCCGATCGAGTTCGCCAAGGAGCACAAGGAATTCGCCCGTGCGTTCGAGTCCTTCCCGGGCGACGCCGACAAGCTGTTCCCGGGCTGGCGTGAAAAGCTGGGCGTGCACAAATAAGCAAGCGGGGAGGGAAGCTCATCCCCACGCGGGACCGGTTTGAAGCGATCTCCTAGCCGCCGAGAACCGTCCCGTGCTACACGCCCCCGGCTTCCCGGGGGCGTTTTTTTCTTCCGCAACGAGGAATGAAAATGACGAACAAAGACCAGTACAAGGTTGAACAGGAACCCTTCTACCAGCAGCAGAAGAACGAGGTCGCGCTGTACGAGGCCGCCTACCGCAACCGCCTGCCGGTGATGGTGAAAGGCCCGACCGGCTGCGGCAAGTCGCGCTTCGTCGAGTACATGGCGTGGAAGCTCGGCAAGCCGCTGATCACCGTGGCCTGCAACGAGGACATGACCGCCAGCGATCTGGTCGGCCGTTATCTGCTGGAAGCCAACGGCACCCGCTGGCTCGACGGCCCGCTGACCACCGCCGCGCGCATCGGCGCCATCTGCTATCTCGATGAAATTGTCGAAGCCCGCCAGGACACCACCGTGGTGATCCATCCGCTCACCGACCACCGCCGCACCCTGCCGCTCGACAAGAAGGGCGAGCTGATCCACGCGCATCCCGATTTCCAGCTGGTGATCTCCTACAACCCCGGCTACCAGACGCTGATGAAGGATCTGAAGCAGTCGACCAAGCAGCGCTTCACCGCGTTCGACTTCGACTATCCCGATGCCGCGCTGGAAGCGCAGATCGTGGCGAAGGAAATCGGCATGGACGAAGCCGTCGCCGCGAAGCTGGTGAAAATCGGCGGCGTCGCCCGCAGCCTGAAAGGCCACGGCCTCGACGAAGGCATCTCGACGCGCCTGCTGGTGTACGCGGCGACCCTGATCAAGGACGGCGTGGAGCCGCGCGACGCCTGCCGCATGGCGCTGGTGCGTCCAATCACCGACGACGCCGACATCCGCGAAACGCTTGATCACGCGATCGACGCAACGTTTGCCTAAAGCTTATGAATAAATCTACTGCGCGACCCGATTCCGGCCCTGCGATGCTCACCGTACCCATTTGTACGGTTGCGCTTCTCGGACCGGACTCGGGCCTGCTCGCTACGATTTCTTCACAAGCTTTAAACCAGCCATGACCGAAACCGCATACCAGCACCCGCTGATGGCCGCCTACTGGAAGCAGCTCGATACCCGCTTCCCGCAGGTCGAAGAGGTGTTCGAGGATGTCATGGCCGAGGCGCTCGCCGTGCTCACGCGCGAAGGCATCGATGCCTACCTCGAAGCGGGCCGTGTCATCGGCAAGCTGGGGCGCGGCGTCGAGCCGATGCTGGCGTTCCTGGAGGAGTGGCCGTCCGCCGCCAAGGCCGTCGGCGAATCCGCCTTGCCCGCGGTCATGGCGCTGATCCAGCGCATGCAGAAGTCGCCCAACGGCAAGGCGATCACGCCCTTCCTGCAGACGCTGGCGCCGGTGGCGCGGCGGCTGCAATCGCAGGAGCTGCTGCAGCACTACCTGGATGTCACGCTCGACTTCATGGAGCGGACCACCGGCTCCATCCACGGCCACCACACCACCTTCCCCAGCCCCGGCCTGCCGGAATTCTTCGCCCAGGCGCCCAACCTGCTCGGCCAGCTCACGCTCGCCGGCCTGAAGAACTGGGTCGAATACGGCATCCGCAACTACCGCAGCCATCCCGAGCGGCAGAAGGACTACTTCAGCCTGCAGTCGGCCGACGCGCGCGCCGTGCTGCAGCGCGAGCGCCATGGAACATTATTGGTGGACGTCGAGCGCAAGCTGGATCTGTATCTGCGCGGCCTGTGGCAGGACAGC
>DATCTE010000019.1:0-2656 GCA_036568085.1 Thiobacillus sp. | reverse complement strand
CATCAGGAACGTCAAGGGCCAGATCGTCGGCTTCGGCGGGCGCGTGCTCGACCAGGGCGAACCGAAATATCTCAATTCGCCGGAAACCCCCCTGTTCCACAAAGGGTCGGAAATCTATGGCCTGTTCGAGGCGCGCGCCGCGATCAAGGCCGCCGGACGCGCCATCGTGGTCGAAGGCTACATGGACGTGGTGGCGCTGGCGCAGCACGGGGTGGAGTTCGCCGTCGCCACCCTCGGCACCGCCACCACGCCGGTCCACGCACGCACCCTGCTGCGTCACACCGACCGCCTGATCTACGCCTTCGACGGCGACAACGCCGGACGCAAGGCCGCCTGGCGCGCGCTGGAAAACACCCTGGAAGCGCTGCAGGACGGCAAGGAAGTCAGCTTCCTGTTCCTGCCCGAAGGCGAAGACCCCGACAGCTATATCCGCACCCACGGCCACGATGCTTTTCTGCAGCTGCTGGATACCGACACGCTGCCGCTTTCGGCCTTTCTGGTGCGCGAACTGGCACGCGGCCGCAAGCTCGACAGCCAGGAAGGCCGGGCCGCCCTGATCAAGGATGCCAAGCCGCTGCTGGAAAAAATTGCCGCCCCTCTGCTGGCCAGCCTGATCCAACGGCAAATTGCGGAACTTGCACACCTGCAGGCCGACGAACTCGGCCACATGGGCGTGAAAGGCCATGTCGCCCGGCGTGCGCCCCCCCGCCCGCAGCGCCGACCGGCACCTTCGCGCCTGCGCAGCCTGGCGCGCACGCTGCTGATGAACCCGCAGCGCGCCGCCGAAGTCGATCCCTGCTGGGTGGACGCCAACGACCCAATGAGCAGCCGCATGGGCGAACTGATGGCCTGGCTGCGCGACATCGGGCCGCTCAGCCTGCCCGCCCTCGCCGAAGCTGCACGGGGTAGCGCGCTGGAAGCACTGGTCGATGAACTGATGACGGATTTGCTCGACAAAGACGAAACCTGGGACTGGAACGCGGAGTTCGATGGCGCCGTCAAACAGCTACGGGACGACTGGCGGCGGCGACGGCAACAGGAATTGGCCACACGCCCGCTCGGCAGTTTGAGCCCCAGCGAACGCCAGGAATTGACCGAACTGGCACGTTCCTAGCTTGCCAGAAACGGCGAGACAAAGCCCCGGTTTGCGGTATAATTGCCGGTTTTTGAACGATTTTTTCTGTCGCGCGCGTTGCGCGGGCAGAGCCTGAGCGGAGAAAACCCTGTGGCTGTACGTGGAAGAAAACCCGGTGGTAGCGCCAAAAAACCCGAAGCGCTGCTCCCCCTGAAGGAGCTGACGCCGGTGGAGGCCGAAGCGCGCCGCACCCAGCTGAAGAACCTCATCATCCTGGGCAAGGAACGGGGGTTCCTGACCTACGCCGAAATCAACGACCACCTGCCCGACGAGGTGCTGGACGCCGACCAGATCGAAGGCGTGATCAGCATGATCAACGACATGGGCATCCAGGTCTACGATGAAGCGCCGGATGCCGAAACCCTGTTGATGCAGGAGGCCGCCCCTGCCGTCGCCGACGAGGATGTGGTGGCGGAAGCAGAACAGGCGTTGACTACGGTCGACTCCGAATTCGGTCGCACCACGGACCCGGTGCGCATGTACATGCGCGAAATGGGCTCGGTCGACCTGCTCACCCGTGAAGGCGAAATCGAGATCGCCAAGCGCATCGAGGAAGGCCTGCGCCACATGGTGCAGGCGATTTCGTCGTGCCCGCTCACCATCCAGCAAATCCTGGACATGGCCACGCAGGTCGAAAAGGACGAGTTGCGCATCGACGAACTGATCGACGGCTTTGTCGAACTGGAAACCGAAGCCGCGGCCGCCGAGGAAGACACGTCTGCCGACGAAGAAGAGACCGACGAGGACGACGACGAGGAAGCCAGCGCCAAGCTCGCTGCCGCCAATCTGGCACAACTGAAGGCCGAGGCGCTTGCGCAGTTCGACTTCATCCGCAAAGCCTACAAGAAGGCGCAGACCGCCCATGCCAAATACGGCCTCGGCAGCCCGCAGCACATGAAGGCTCAGTCCGAAGTTACCGAACTGCTGATGGCGATCCGCTTCTCTGTGCGCCAGGTGGACAACCTGTGCGAGCAGATCCGCAACGCAGTGGAAGAAGTACGTTCCCACGAGCGCAAGATCATGGAGTTCTGCGTCACCCGCTCGGGCATGCCGCGTCCGCACTTCATCAAGGCCTTCCCCGGCAATGAAACCAACCTGGCCTGGCTGGACCGGGAAATCGCCGCGAAGAAAGCCTACTGCTCGACGCTTTCCAAGGTGCAGTACGAAGTCAAGGCACACCAGGAAGCGCTCATCGCGATGCAGGATCGCGTCGGCATGCCGATCAAGAATCTCAAGGACATTAACAAGCAGATGTCCACCGGCGAGGCCAAGGCGCGCCGCGCCAAGCGCGAGATGATCGAAGCCAACCTGCGTCTGGTGATCTCGATCGCCAAGAAATACACCAACCGCGGTCTGCAGTTCCTCGACCTGATCCAGGAAGGCAACATCGGCCTGATGAAGGCGGTGGAAAAATTCGAATACCGCCGCGGCTACAAGTTCTCGACCTACGCCACGTGGTGGATCCGCCAGGCGATCACCCGTGCGGTTGCGGACCAGAGCCGGACCATCCGTATTCCAGTC
>DATCTE010000018.1:0-2516 GCA_036568085.1 Thiobacillus sp. | reverse complement strand
CCCGCAGCAAGTGTGGGAACGGCTGTTGCGCAACGAGCCGATGTTCATCCTCGACGTACGCAGCCGTGATGAGTTCGAACGCTGGCGGGTGGAAGGCCCGCGTGCCGTGCCCACGCTCAATGTCCCTTATTTCGAGTTGCTTGACCTGGAAGGCGAGCAGGAGGATGTCACCGCAGCCGTGATGCGCGGGGTGCAGGCGCAACTCATGGCGCAACTTCCCGCTGACCGGCCCATCCTCGCCGTCTGCGCCGAAGGCAATACCTCCACTTACGTTGCCGAAGGGCTGCGCCGTCTGGGTTTCGATGCGGTGAACATGGAAGGCGGCATGGAGGCCTGGGGCAACTTCTACTACTGGCGGCCGGTCGAGGAGAGCGAGCGCTTTTCGCTCTTCCAGGTGGTGCGTCCGGCGCGGGGCTGCCTGAGCCACGTTCTGGTGAGCGAGCACCGCGCCGCCGTGTTCGACCCAGCGCGACACCTCGAGATCTACCGCGAACTTGTCGCATCCATGGGGGCGCAAATCGAGCGGGTGCTGGACACCCACCTGCATGCCGATCACCTGAGCGGCGGGCCGGAATTGGGTCAGCGTGACCACATTCCCTACCATCTTCACCCCTACGACGCGATCCACCCGCTGGACATGCTGCCTGCGCGCATGGCGTATCGTCCGCTCGAGGCGGGGCAGACGCTGCGCATCGGCTCGGCCGAGGTCCGGGTGCTGCATTTTCCCGGCCACACCCTGGGGATGGTCGCCTTTCTTATCGAAGGAAGCTATCTGCTGAGCGGCGATAGCCTGTTCCTCGAGTCCGTCGCCCGCCCGGATCTGGGTGGCAAGGCTGAGGCATGGTCCCCCTTGCTCTACGACTCGCTGATGCGGATGGCTGAACTGCCGGACGAGACACTGGTGCTGCCGGCCCATTTCAGTAATATCGCGGCAAGCGATGGAAACGGCGTTTTCCGTGCCACCCTGGGTGCACTCAAGCAGCGCAATCCGGGCCTGCTCAAACTGGCCGAGGGCGAAGCGGCGTTCTGCGACTACGTCCTGGCGAACCTGCCGGAGTTTCCGCCGGCCTATGTCGAGATCAAGCGGGCCAATGCCGGCCTGATCCACCCGGATATGGGCAGGGCGCAGGAGCTTGAACTGGGAAAAAACATCTGTGCGGTGGGGAAAAAGGCGCAGCCCATGAGGTGAAGGCTGCGCGTCGGTTGTGTGTCGGCGCTGTTGTGCCCCGCGTCGCAGTGGCAGACCCAAGCACGCCGTGCAATTTGCATCTATCCTGAAGCATCGCCAACGACGGCCGGGGAGGCGTGACGGATACCCGATGCTGCAGCGCAGAATGCAATCCCATGGAAGAAGACCCGCACTGGTACAAGGACGCCTGACCAGCGCCCGGCGCCCGCTCAAGTCAATATTCAGCATGATTTGTCTCCGGGAGTAACGATGCAAATCTGAAAATCCTCACCCTGCCATTGCCCGGTGTCCGGCCAGTACAGGGTGAATTCCAGCGTGTCGCCGGGATTCAGCAGCGTCGTCGGCAGGGCGGCGATGTGCGCCAGCCCCCAGTCCTGCGTGTCCACGTCGGCGATGTCCTGCCAGCCGTTGCGTCCCCAGTGCACGCGCGCCGGCGCGTGCAGCAGCAGGCGCAATTCCTTGCCGGCGTGCAGCTTGCGCAGGCGTTGTTTCAGGCGCCACAGGGCGTAGGGAATCTGCGGCCGCTGGCCGTGATAGCGCAGCCAGGTCTGTGCCGGGCGATCCACCGGATAGCCCTGGGCATGACTCAGGCACAGCTTGATGTACTCGGCGTGCGCCCACACCAGCGGCATGGCGGATCCGCTGGGCTTTCCCGGGTAAAGATCGTGTGCGGGGAGGGGATCGGCATCCCAGACCTGCTCCGGCAGCAGGCCGCCCGCGCCGGTCATGGCGGCCATCGCCTCAATGTAGGGCAGGGCATCCTCCCCGGCTATCAAGGCATAGTGGCCGCGCTCGCCCGTGAGCAGCGGCCAGCCACGTCCGTGCCCGCTGCCGTCGAAGGGTCTGCCGTCCGCGTGCTCGCCGTAGCCGTCGCCGTTGTAGCGGTGCCATACCGGACCGTTGGGCGTGTCGGTCTTGAGCAGTTTGTCGATGGCGGTCACGCTCGCCACGATGCACGGGTCGTGGGCGTCGCGCAGACCATAGCGCACCAGCTGCAGGAAATCGGTTGCCAGTTGCTCGTCGGCGGGCAAGCCCGGATCAAGGGCGCGGTTCTTGATCAGCAGGTGTTCGAGCTTGGCGCCGTCGTGGCACAACTCGTCGGTCGGCGTGCTGCGCAGATAGTAGCCGGGGACGCCCAGGCTGCGCGCCAGCGCCGTGTCTTCCGCCCAGGTCCAATCCTCCAGCCGGGCATTCCAGTAATCCGCCAGCATCAGCGCGCATTCGCGCTCGCGACCGTCCAGCAATGCGGCCCCCTCGACCAGCGCGGCGATGGCCACGGCCAGGGTGAACGGGTTGATGCCGGCGTCCTCTTCCCAGCGATCCTGAC
>DATCTE010000017.1:0-3457 GCA_036568085.1 Thiobacillus sp. | reverse complement strand
GGTCCAGCGCGATGCCCATCGGGGCAAAGTGCGTGGTCCCGAATTTACCCAGATGCTCGCGCAAGGTGGCCTCGGCTTTGGCGGAGTCCCTGGCCGGTTCCTTGGCGTGCGCGGCGTTCACCGTCGCGCTGTGGCCGTCTTCGTCGGTCAGCGTCAGTGAAAACCCCTCTGGGGTTTCTTCCAGCTTCAGCCACACGCCGATGCGGCGTTCGCTGGAGGGCCTGTCCAGCATGCGCATCCAGTTCATGTCCCGATTGCGGTTGACCAGCGTGCCGGCGCGCAAGTCCTTGAAGCTCGCCAGCGGATCCTTCGGGAACACGCGCCACACGCCCTCGCCCACCTTTTCGGCGCGGTTGATCGCGAGGCCGGCCAGGTCTTTCTGCAAGGTGTAGTAGCAGAGGCCATCGCCGTTGTTGAGCACGGTATCGGGCGAATCGGTCTGCAGTTCGATCCATTTGTCGCCGACCTTCGTCACATGTCCGATCGGCAGGCCGGGGTTCTTCGGCGTATCGAACGCGCCGATGTCGGCCTTGCGGCCGCCGACGAAGTAGTCGGTGAACTCGCGGTTGAAGTTCTGGTTGGGGTCGGGGGTGAAGCTGAATGTGGTGCGGCCTGAGGACGCGCGTGCGAATTCCGGGCGGCGCGAGAGGATTTCGTCGAGCAGCGTGCGGTAATGGGCGGTGATGTTCTTCACGTAGCCCATGTCCTTGTAGCGCCCCTCGATCTTGAAGCTGCGAATGCCGGCGTCGATCAGCGCCTGGAGGTTGTCGCTCTGGTTGTTGTCTTTCATCGAAAGGACGTGCTTGTCGTGCGCGACGATGCGCCCCTCCATGTCGGTGACCTGGTATGGCAGGCGGCAGGCCTGCGAACAGTCGCCGCGGTTGGCGCTGCGTCCGGTGTGGGCGTGGCTGATGTAGCACTGGCCGCTGTAGGCGACACACAACGCGCCATGGACGAAGAATTCCAGCGTGGTGTCGGGCCGCAGGGCGGCACGGATTGCAGCAATCTGTTTCAGATCGAGCTCGCGTGCCAGCACGATCTGGCTCAAGCCCACATCCTGCAGGAACACGGCCTTTTCGGGCGTGCGGATGTCGGTCTGGGTGCTGGCGTGCAGCTGGATCGGCGGCAGGTCGAGTTCCAGCAGGCCCATGTCCTGGATGATCAGCGCGTCGACGCCCGCTTCGTACAGTTGCCAGACCTGCTGGCGCGCCGGTTCCAGTTCGTCGTCGGCGAGGATGGTGTTGAGGGTGACGAACACGCGCGCATTGAAGCGGTGGGCATGCGCCGCCAGCCTCGCGATGTCGGCTATCTCGTTGGACGCCGCCGCGCGCGCGCCGAACGACGGGCCGCCGATATACACCGCATCGGCGCCATGGTTGACGGCTTCGATGCCGATGTCGGCATCGCGCGCGGGCGCGAGCAGTTCGAGTTGATGGGATTCCACGGGAGGCGTTTCGACCGGCAAAACGCCATTTTAGTCCTATTACCGGCCGGAATCGCGACTCGCCACCTGCATGTAGGACTGCGCCTTGACTGCCTTCAACGCAAGATTCAACGTGATGTCGTTGCTGACGAGGAAGGGGTACTTGCCCATGTTGAAGTCCGAGCGCCTGACTGTGACGGACGCCTGGGCACCGCAGGTTTCCGCCTGCAAAGAAGGATCCTGCATGCACTCGAAGTGGGTCACGGCGAGTGTCACCGGCCGGGTCACGCCCTTGATCGTAAGCTCGCCCGACAGGCTCGACTGCTCGCCGCTCAGGACCATCTTGCCGGACTTGAACGTGATCAGGGGATAGTTGGCGGTATCGAAGAAATCCGCTGCCTGCATCTGTGCGTTCAGCAAGGCCTGTCCGGTGTTGACCGAGGTGGCGTCGATGGTCACGTCGGCCGATCCGGACTGGGCGGCGCGGTCGAATACAACGGTGCCGCTGATCTTTTCGAATCGCTGCGTCTGGTTCGCAAGCCCCAGGTAGCGATAGCTGAATTGCGAAGAGGTGCGGCTGTTGTCGATGATATAGATTTCAGGTGCAGCCTCGGCAGACGCTGCACAGACAACAAGCGCGGTCAACGTGACAAAACATTTCATCTGATGCTCCTTGTAAAGGTGAACACCGGGATACATTTGTCTGGCGGCCACGCCGCCCGACCCTCCCGGCCGTCGCTTTCACCAGGGAGCCTTGGATTTGCTGCAACGCGTGTGCCCGCAGTCATCCACATGAGAACACTAAAAAATAACCAATAAAAACAATGGATTGGTTTTATTCGAGTGTCCGGATTTTGCTGAGGAGGGGGCACAGGCTGACGGAAACCTGACACGTATCGACGAACCTGAAAGCATCCGGCCCGCTGGCGGCGGACAAAGGGCGCTAGGCACGCTCGACGGGACATCAAGCGCAGCAATGGGCATGTCGGCATCGCCCTACATGCTGAACGCGCTCGGGTACGTCGTTATGAGGAGATTATGGAGGGGGTGGGATGCCGCAACTCATCGGAGGCGCGGCCTAGAGTAAGGAGACATGGCGTGGTCCGCGCCACGCTCTTGGATCAACAAGGGGAAACCCGTTGCGTTCCCCTTATCGCCTGTTCCAGCTCATGCGCTGCAAAAACGGCTGGCGTTCGATGAAGTGATGCTGCAGGGCCCCGGCCACATGCAGGACGACCAGGGCAAGCATCGTGTAGTTCAGCGTCTCGTGTATCTCGCCCAGCACTTCGCCCAGAGCCTTGTCCTTGCCGATCAGGTCGGGCAGGGGCAGCACGCCGAACCACACGGTCTGGACGCCCTCGGCGGAACTCATCAGCCAGCCCGATATGGGAATCACCAGTATCAGCAGATACAGCAGGCCATGTACGGCTGCGCTGGCGCGCCGCTGCCAGCCGACCACGCTGTCGGGAAGCGCCGGCGGCTGGTGCGTCAGCCGCCACACCACGCGCAGCCCCGCCAGCATGAACACGGTGACGCCAATCCATTTGTGGTAACTGAAGAGCTTGAGCTTCTCGGGCGACAAGGGCAGGTCGGCCATGTACAGACCGAGCGGAAATGCCACGAAGATCAACAGGGCCACCAGCCAGTGCAGCACGATGGCGGGGGTCGAATAACGCATTGCGGAAGTCATGCTCTCTCCTGGTTCAAAGTGTTTCCCATTGTGTTCGCATTTCGCCGGGACAGGCATCCAGCAGCACCTGTAAGGTAGATGGCCCTGTGTGCGCCAGGCAGATTATGCCTGCAGCGCGCTGGCCGGTCTGCTGGGACGCCTCAGGGTTCGGTCCAGCGGGCCGCCGCCACGTCGTCGCTGGCGCGCGCCTCGACCCAGCGCTCGCCTTCCGGGGTTTCCTCCTTCTTCCAGAACGGCGCACGGGTTTTCAGGGCATCCATGAGGTATTCGCAGGCGGCAAACGCTTCGCCGCGGTGGCAGCTGGCCACCGCCACCAGCACGATGGGATCGCCCGGCAGCAGGCG
>DATCTE010000016.1:0-13857 GCA_036568085.1 Thiobacillus sp. | reverse complement strand
CACCGGACGCGCCATCGCCATCGCTTCCAGCACCTTGTTCTGGATGCCGCGCGCGATCCGCAAGGGTGCCACGGCACACGCGGCATGTGCCAGATACGGCCGCACGTCGGGCACGCTGCCGGTGACGACGACCCCGGGCTGGCGCGCCAGCGCGAGGACGGCTTCGGTCGGCCGGCTGCCGACGATGGTGAACTGCGCGGCCGGCATGGCTTCGCGGACAGCCGGAAAAACCCGTTCGGCAAACCAGCTGACGGCATCGACATTCGGCCAGTAATCCATCGCGCCGGTGAAGACCACGCCCAGCACGTCGGGCAAATAGGGATTCGGGTAATCGCGCGCCGGCGAAAAATAATCGGCATCGACGCCGTTCTCGAAGGCGCCGATCCTGTCGCAAGCCTGCGGGACGCGGCGCTGCAGCAGCGCCGCCTCGTCGCACGACACCAGCAGCGTGGCATCGAAATCCTGCGCCACCTGCGCTTCCCACGCCGCCAGTTTGCGTCCTTCGCGCGCATACACCCATGACAGGGGCCAGCGCTGGGTAGGCGCATACTGCATCCACTTGTCGGAATCGACGTCGACCATGTCGAGCACGCGGCGCGCAAGGCCGGCCGGCATGAACTGCGCCATCGCCGAGGAAAACGCCAGTCCGCGCGTCACCTTGCCGGAGTCGGCCAGGTCGGCTGCCCAGCGCTTGAGTTCGCGGTTTCGATAATAGGGCAACGTCAACGCCTCGCCGGTAAGCAGCCCGCTCAGGCTCGCCAGCCTGGAACGGCGCGGATTCAGCAGCGGCAACAGTTTGATCGATGCGCAATAGGGCTTCAATGCGTCCTGGTACTGCCAGTCGTCTGGATCGTCGACGAAGGCGCCGAGATGAATGGCGTAATGCTTGCTCAGGTGCCGCAGCAGATGAAACGAGCGTATCTTGTCGCCCTTGTTGGGCGGGAACGGGATGCGATGTGCAAGAAACAGCAGCCCGTCCATGGCGTCAGCCCAGGTTCTTGACGATGTGCGGCCCGATGACATTGGCGAGCGCCAGCGGCATTTTTTTCCAGGCCTGAATGAAGAGACGGTATTTGGGATTGAGCGGATTGATCTCGGGGACGTCCGTGTCCGTCACCAGGAAGTACTCGTAATACAGCGGCGTCGGCTCAAAGCCCCAGTTTTTCTTGAAGTCGAACGAGCCGGTGCCGCGCTTGCTGCGGCCGAAATCGAACACCTTGAGGCCGCGTTCGCAGGCGCGCCGCATCAATTCCCAGTACATGAAGTCATTGCCGGCCACCGCACGCGCGGCGTCCACGCCACCGCCGTAATACGGCAGCACCTCGTCGCGGAAGTAGAACGACATCACGCTGGCGATCACGTTCCCCTCCAGCGTGATGGTGAGCACTTCACAGTCGTCGCCGAATTCCTTTTTCAGCAGGTGGAAGAACTTGCGCGAAAACACCGGCGTGCCCAGGCGGTGCACGCTCGCCGAATAGGCCTGGAAAAACCGGCTGGTGTCGGCATCGATCTCGCCGACCAGCCCGGCCTTGATGCCTTTTCGCACCATGGCGCGCTGCTTGCGCGGAATGGCGTTCATGTTGGCCTCAACGTCGGGCTCGATGGCCTTCTTGAAAGTGACGTACAGATCCTTGGTCGGCCAGTGCGCATGCTGGGCCGCCTGGTTGCGGTATTCGAGCGCGCCGACCTTGAGCCGCTCGGCCAGTGCCTGCGCGACCTCGTCGAGCGCCCGCCAGGCGGCGTCGTGATCGGCCAGGATGCCGCCATAGGCGCAGAACGGCAGCGACCCCAGACTATGCCCGAACAGCCAGCTCCTGATTTCGACCAGCGGCAGCACACCCACCGTTTCGCCGCCGCGCTCGGCCAGCAGGAAATGGGTGCGATGGCCGAAGGCCGCCTCGATCACGCGCCTCCAGCCGGCGCGATGGAAGAAGGTCGCGTCCGGGTGCGCGTTCACATAGGCGTCCCAACGCGCACACTCATGCGCTTCCAGCACACGCACCGTGACGTCGGCTGCCCCGGCATCAGGCATCGAAAGGGGCTGGGATGGCATGTTCAATGTTCTGGCAGGAACACGCGGTCGACGCGGTCCCATTCAAAATCGTTCAGCAGTTTGCGCAGTCTGCCCGGCATACGTTGCAGATTGACGTAATGGCGAAAGCGCGTCCTGGCAGACAGGCCGGTCTGACGCGGCTGCCCGGCATCGAGTTCCCAGGGATGGAAATAGAACATGCAGGGCGCGCGGTCCCGGTCATTGACCCGATTCAGCATCCAGCGTGACATCGAATACGGCAGCAGGCGGAACCAGCCGCCGCCCGCGGCAGGCCAGTTGCGTCCCATCAGCGGCACCGTGGTGGGCGGCAGTTCGAGAATGCCGGCCTCGCCATTGGGGCGATGCGGAAAACGCGGCGCGTCGGGCATGCCGTAATGGTCGTGGCGCACCGGATAGATGCTCGAGCTGTATACATACCCTGCGTTTTCGAGCTCCTCGACGGCCCACCAGTTGTTCCGGTTGATGGAAAAACTCGGGGCGCGATAGCCGCGGATGGCAACGCCGCCCAAGTCTTCGAGGATATGCTTGGCACGGGTGATGTCATCGCGGAATTGCCCGGGCGTGAGATCCGATGCCCGCTGATGACCGTAGCCGTGACTGGCCAGTTCGTGGCCATTGTCGACGATGCGGCGCACCACCTGGGGATAGCGTTCGGCGATCCAGCCGAGGGTAAAGAAGGTCGCTTTGGCATCCGCCTCGTCGAGCAGGCCGAGAATCACATCGACATTGCGCTCGACCCGGCACGGCAGTGCATCCCAGTCTTCGCGCCGGATATGTGGCGCAAAGGCCGACACCTGGAAATAATCCTCGACATCGATCGACATGGCATTTTTGATGCGTCCGGCCATTACGCGATCCTTGTCCCCGACAGGACATGAATCCCCTTCGGGGTCGGCAGCCAGTCTTTCAGCGTATGCGCAATGCGCATCGCTGCACGTCCATCCCAGTATTCCGGAATGCGCCCGGCCTTGCCGCCGCCCGCCATCACCTCGGCGAACGCGCGGCGGATCGCCTCGGGGTGGGGGCCGACCAGGGTGTTGGTGCCTTCATCGACGGTGATCGGACGTTCGGTGTTCTCGCGCAAGGTGAGACACGGCACGCCCAGCGCAGTGGTTTCCTCCTGAATGCCACCGGAATCGGTCAGCACCAGCGTGGCGTCGCGCATCAGGCCGAGCATTTCCAGGTAGCCCACCGGCGGCAGGATGTGCAGGCCGTCGAGCCTGGCGGTGAAACCGAAGCGCTCGATGTTGCCGCGCGTGCGCGGGTGCAGCGGCATCACCACGGGCAGGGTGCGGTTGATTTCACCGACCACATCGAGCAGCGCAGCGAGCGTCGTCGCGTCATCCACGTTGGACGGCCGGTGCAGCGTCAGCACTGCATACCGCGGCAGCACGGTACCGAGGGTTTGCGCACCAGGCACCGCGCGCTCGAGGTTGCGGTGCAGGGTGTCGATCATCACGTTGCCGACGAACTCGACGCGCGCAGCGTCGATCCCCTCGCGCTGCAGGTTGGCCAGCGCGCTGCGCTCGGTGGTGAACAGCAGATCGGAAATCTGGTCGGTCAATACGCGGTTGATCTCTTCGGGCATGCTGCGGTCGTAGCTACGCAGACCGGCCTCGACATGGATCACGCGCACGCCGCGCTTGGCCGCCACCAGCGCGCACGCGATGGTGGAATTGACATCGCCCACCACCAGAACCGCCTGCGGCTGCACGCTTTCCAGCACGGGCTCGAAGCGCTTCATCACTTCGGCCGTCTGCACCGCATGGCTGCCGGAGCCAACCTCAAGATGGTGATCGGGATGCGGGATGCCGAGGTCGGCGAAGAAACTGTCGCTCATCGCTGCATCGTAATGCTGGCCGGTATGCAGCAACTGCGCGGCGACGCCGGTCTCGGCCAGGGCAGCCATCACCGGGGCGATTTTCATGAAATTGGGTCGCGCGCCCGCGACGCATAAAACCTGGGTCATGGCTGGGTCGTCAACGCGTGGTGTCGAGGTTGTCCGGCTGCGCGCCTTCAGCTGCCGCGTGGCGTTCGCTCACGGTGTAGAGAATCTTGCGCACGATGGGCAGGATGCGATTGACCGAGCGCTCCACCTGATCGATGCGCTGCGCCAGTCGTGCGCTGTCTTCGCCGTTCAGTACACCATTGGCCTGGGCAGGGTTGTTGATGCCCGTTGCACCATTGAAATCCTGGTGCGCAATCTCGTTCTTCAGGTCGGCGATCACCTCGTTGACCTCGGCTTCACCGAAATGATTCTTCTCTTCGAGAAATCCGAACAGCAACAAGCGATCGCAGGTGGTGTTAAGACGCCGCGGAATCCCACCGGTAAAACGGTGCAGCTCAGCGAAGGCCTCGTCATCGAAACCCGGCGTGCCATGCCAGCCGACGGTGCGCAGGCGGTGCTCGATGTAGCCACGCGTTTCGTCTGCGTCGAGCGGCCCCAGATGGTAAGAGGCCACCACGCGCTGGCGCAGCTGCTGCATGTCCGGGCTTTGCAGGATGCCGCGGAATTCGGGCTGCCCCAGCAGGAAGGTCTGGATCAGCGAACGTTCGCTGCTCTGGAAGTTGGACAGCATGCGCAGCTCTTCCACAGCGCGCGGTGTCAGGTTCTGCGCTTCGTCCACCACCAGCAGCGCGCGCTTGCCCTGGCGTGCGGCGGCCGCCAGGAAATCCTCCAGGTTTTTCAGCAGCGCCGACTTGGTCAGGCCTTCATGTTCCAGACCGAACGAGGCGGCCACACTGCGCAACGTGTCCTCCGCATCCAGCTGGGTCGACACCAATTGGGCGGCGACCACATTGTGGGCCTCGATCTGGCGAAACAGGTTGCGCACCAGCGTGGTCTTGCCGGCGCCGACTTCGCCGGTGATGACGATGAATCCCTCACCCAGCGACAGGCCGTAATCCAGATAGGCCATCGCCCGTTTGTGCCCCTTGGAGCCGAAGAAAAAACGCGGGTCGGGATTGAGCTGGAACGGCTTGGCGCTAAAGCGGTAATAGTCTTCGTACATGGACAATCCGTTATCTGAGTGGTGGCACGGCGCGCACTAAAGGCTTAGCAACGGCTGTGCCATTCCGGGAGCCCGGTCAGAAGCGCATGTTGACCGAGGCCGTAATGCTGTCTTCGTCGTAGTCGGCATTCGCCACGTTCGAAGTTCGTTGGGTACGGCGGAAAGTCAACGCGCCGTTAAGCTTGTTGGTAAAGCGGCGGTTGATTCCAAAATCAAGAATCATGATGTCATCTGCCCGAGCCAAGCCGCCCGTCAACACACCACCCGAGCTATTACGAATAAACGACAAACCACCATTGGCGGTGATTATCGGGGTAAGGTGATACTGGATTAAGCCGGACGCACGCTGAACCCTGTCCTGGGCTTGCACCAGTTGATACTGTCGGGTCAAATCCGAAAGCGTCACTGACACGTCAGCCTTGCCTAGTTGCCAAGTTACGCCGCCCGTAAGCAGTTTGGAAATGAAGACTCCGGCCTCAACAGATGAGCCGAACTGAAAGCTATCCACTTGGCAGCCCGCGTTCAACAAATCATAAACGGTGGCGTTGCCCGGCAAAATAGCTTGAGCGCTGGCCGGACACGACCAGTGGACTTGCTGAAGGTCATTATAATTCGTGACTAACCGGGAAATGTCGCTCACATCCTCCGAATACCGGAGCGTCCAACGCGTCAGGCGCGTCCGATGGCTCCCCGAAAAACTGTATGTGCGTCCAAAATAACGCTCGCCAACCGAGGCCTCGACACTCGTGAGACGCGTGGGCGACCAGCCGAAGCCGGCACTGTAGAAGGAACCACTCGTTCCGGTACTGCTCAGGTAATCGTTCGAATCATGACCGACCGTACCGAACACCCGGAACCGACGGGTCAATGCATAACCGACGGTTGCGCTGGCGCTTTCGAAGGTGACGTCGGTATTGTAGGCACTGTTGAGGGCACTGCGGTTCTGCGTCTTGGTGATCGAGTAATTGAGCCCCCAATTGAGATCGGTAAAGCGGGTGCCGCTTTTCAGGCTGGTCGCAAATGAATTCGAATTGGCATTGGGCGCGACGTTATTCTGGAAAATCGCCCGGCTGGCGGTGTAGCGTGCCTGCGCGAAGGCGAAGGTGCCGAGACGCTGCTGGATGTAGGGACTGATCGAGTAGACGCCGACCGTGGTCCGGTTGCTGTTGTTGACGGTGGCGTCGGCGGGCGAGCCGAACAGCGAGATCAACTCCTGCGAGATATGGGCGTTACCGTCGATGAACAGGAAATCCTTGACCAGTTCAGCCTTCCCCACCGCGTTGAGGTTGTGATAGAGGTCGTTGTTCTGGTCGTTCCCGATACGCTCCACACCAGTAAGTCCATATTGCAGGCTGGCCTGCACCCGGCGCGAGCCCTCAGAGTGCAATGTGAAGCCCGGGGTCTCGGTGAGGATCAAGGCATTCTGGGGATTGTTCGAACTCTGCCTGGCGTTGTCGGTGTAGGTGGCCGACGCATTCAGATAGGGCTCGAAGCGCCAGTCGACGGCATGCGCGGCCGGGGCGAAGGCCAGCGTCACGAAAAAAGAGAAAGCGCCTGCAAAAGGAATGCGTCTGTGCGCCACCGTCCAGGCGCAGCAGCGCCGGGACTTATTTGCCGTAACTGCCATAGTAGCCATAGTAGTAGTCTGCGCCCGGGGTCGGCGTGGTCTTGTTCAGCAGCATGCCGACGACCTCGCAGGACTGGATGTGGCTCAAGGCCTCACGCACCGCCTCCTGCGAGGTTTTCTCGGCTTCCACCACCATGACGATCTGCCCCATGTGGGTCGCCAGCACGCTCGCTTCGCTCGTTGCCAGCAGCGGCGGCGAATCGAACAGGATGATACGGTCGGGATAGCGGTTGCCGATATCCTCGACCAGACGGGTCATGGCGGCGCTTGCCAGCAACTCGGTCGCGCGCTTGTAGGTACGTCCCGCGGGCAGCACGGTCAGCTTGGCGATGTCGGTCTTGATCAGCACATCGGACAATTTGAGATCCTTGTCCTGCAGCACGTCGAGCAAGCCCTTGTCGGCGTGGATACCCAGGTATTCCGGCACGCGCGGCTTGGCGACGTCGGCGTCGATCAGCAGCACGGTGCGATCCATTTCCATCGCCATTGAAATCGCCAGGTTGATGGCAACGAAACTCTTGCCTTCGCCCGGCAGCGAGCTGGTGACCATGATGAGATTGCCGTTCTTGACCCGCGCGGTGCCCTGGCCGAAGGCGTTGGCGATGAGCGGCCGCTTGATGATGCGGAACTCTTCGGCAATCTGGCTTTTTTCCGCATCCGGCGAGACCACGCCCATGCGATGCAGCCGTGCCAGATTGATCGACTGCACCTGACTCCCGCCTTCCATCGCGAGGGTGTCAGGCGAACTGAATATCGGGTCGACCGGGGTGGCGACGAACGGCGCTGCATGACTGCTGCGCTGCTTGTTGAGCGCATTTTCGATCAGACTGGCGTCGTGGCCGGGATCGCCGAGGCCAACCTGAGGGGCGGGATGAGGCGCTCCCGTGCCAATCTTGCCCGCTGCTTTTTCAATAATGCTCATGGATTCTCCTAACCGGCGCGCGACACAAGCAGTTGCAGAACCATTACGGCGCCATAGGCAGCAATCAGGCTCCCCAGTGCGGCCAGATACGTCATCAACCCCTTGCGCCTGCGGCGCAGGCTTTCATCGGTTTCCACCCGCGATACCGCCCCCAGCAGCGGCAGGCCGGTCAGCTCACGCAGGGCACGGCGATCGGTCACCGTGCGGCGCAGTTGACTCATAAGGAAGGCCACCGCGATACCCGCACCCAGTCCGCCCAGCGTCACCAGCGACAGCAGCATCAGACGGTTCGGCCACGCCGGCTTGCTCGGTACGAAGGGCGGATCGATCACACGGAAGTCGACCGTGTCGGTCTTGCTCTCGACATCGCCCGACATGGTGACGGACTCGCGACGCTTCAGCAGATCATCGTAGTTTTGCTTGTAAATGTCATAGTTGCGCGTCAACTGAGTGTATTCCTGCTCCACCTGCGGAATCATATTGGACGCATTGCGCAGCTCGGCATACCGGCGCTGATACTCCGACACCCGCGCCCGCAGGGAGGACACGGTGGCATCCGCTTCCGCGATGGAAATGGTGAGTTGCTGATAGACGGGGTTCTGGGCCTTGTTGGTGTCCGAGGGGTCGGCCTTGCGTTTTGTCAGTTCGGCTTTCTTCTCCGCCTCCAGCTTTTCGATCAGACGCTTGGTCGACTGGACATCCGGGTGCAGGTCGGTGTACTGGAGCCGCAACTGATCCAGCTGCTTTTGCAGCGCCTGGATGCGACCATCGATCTCGCTGGTGTCCGCTCCGGCCGCCGCGGACGCCGCAATCTCGGGCTCTTCGTCCGCCAGCTGCCGCTTGAGCTGATCGCGGCGGTTGACCGCTTCCTGCTGGTCCAGTTGCGCCTGGCGCAACTGGCCACTCACCTCGGCCAGCTTCGTATAGTAGTCGCCACCTTGCCCCGGCATCATGCCGATATGCTTCTGCTTGAATTCCTTGAGCGCGCTCTCGGCGTCGTTCAGTTTTTGCAGATAGTCTTGCAACTGCCCCTCGATGAAGCGCGCCGAACTGGATATGTCCTGGCGCGTCTTGCCGAGGCTGGTTTCCACGAAAATGGTCAGCAATGACTGCACCACCTTCTTGGCGAGATCGGCGTTGGCGTCCTGATAGCTGATGGTGTAGAGATTTTCCCTGCCGGCATCCGCGATGGTGATTTTTTCCGCCAGATTCGTGAGCATTTTCTCGGTCTGCTCGGGCGTTTTCGCCTTCACATCCATATCGGTCATGCGCGCGACCTTCTCCAGCGTAGGCCGGCTCACCAACTGACGCGTCATCAGCTTGATCTGCTGCTCGACATTGGGCTCAACCGCCAGCCCGGACAGCAGCGGCCTCAACAGGGTTTGCGTATCCACATAGACGCGAGCCGACGCCTCATAGCGGTCCGGGATCATCATCACCCAGGTCCAGCCGACGACGCACACCAGCCAAGCCACCGCCACGCCCCACCAGCGACGCTGCCAAGTCGCCTTGGCATAACCCAGAATTTGCTGCAACAGTTGATCCATGTGCACGTTCCGCCATCAAGAAGCGCCGCTCATGGCGGCGCAGACACGTTTCAGAACAGGGTTTCCGGCACGACCAGCACGTCACCCGGACGCAAATCGACGTTGGCCGAGGTGTCGCCGCCGCGCAGCAGATCGTCGAGGCGCACACCGAGACGTTCCTGCTTGCCGTCCACCGTGCGCAGGATGTAGGCCTTGTTGCCCGCCGCGTAATCGGTCAAGCCACCCACCGCAATCATCAGATCGATCAGGCTCATGTGTTCGCGGTAGTTCAGCGCCTGGGGTTTGGTCGCCTCGCCCACCACGCGGATCTGCTGGTCGAACGGGCCGATGCCGCCGGCGACGATGACGGTGACGATGGGCTCCTGGATGTATTTTCCGAGCGCCTTTTCGATGTCGCGCGCCAGCTGGCTGGGGGTCTTGCCGGAAGCCTGGATATCCTCGACCAGGTTCATGGTCATCTTGCCGTCGGGGCGTACCGGGAAGGTGCCGGATACTTCCGGATTGCGCCAGACAAAAACCTGGACCGAGTCGCCCGGGCCAATCAGGTAGTTCCAGCTGTATTTACCCGTCTCCGCGGGGGCGGGCGGATAGGTCGGCGTGCTGGAGCAGCCTGCCATGGCGGCGACGGCCAGCATGACGCCAGCGCGCGCAAGATGCTTCTTGATCGTGAACATGTCCACCCTCCTCTTATATGCTGTTAATCCGCAGGCATTATGCCAGAGCGAATTAGAAAACTGGTGTCAACGCAAATACTCCTAGCAAGCCGCAGGCCAAGCCGCATTTTGGCCCCGGAAGTCCCGATATTCATGGGTTTTTACCCGTTATGTCGCGGCCGAAGCGTCGGTTACCCGACAAGGATGTCGTAAGCCTGTCGCCTGCCGCGCTATCATGCCACCCATGAGCCCTCGTGAGATCGACAGTCTAGACACCCTGCGCCAGCATATTCGCGCCTTTGCACAGGCGCGTGCCTGGGAGCGCTACCATACGCCCAAGAACCTGGCCATGGCGCTCTCCGTGGAAGCGGCGGAACTGCTCGAACCCTTCCAGTGGCTGACGGCAGAACAGAGCCAGCAGCTGAGTCCGGAACAACATGAGGCGGTACGCCAGGAAATCGCCGACGTGCTGATCTACCTGACCCGGCTGGCCGACCTGCTGGGCATCGACCTGCTCGACGCCGCCGCCGACAAGCTGGCGATCAATGCAGCCAAATACCCGATCGACAAGGCGCACGGCAACGCGCGCAAATACTCGGACTTCTCGAATGACTGAGCTGTATTACAAGCACCACGTCTTTTTCTGCACCAACCAGCGCGACGATGGCGCCAAATGCTGCGGCGCGTCCGGCGGCCAGCAGATGCGCGACTACCTGAAGAAGAAGGTCAAGCACGCCCACCTCAACGGCGAGGGCAAGTGCCGCATCAACAGCGCCGGCTGCCTCGACCGCTGCGACGAAGGCCCGCTGCTGGTCGTGTATCCGGAAGGCATCTGGTACACCTACGTGGACGAAGCCGACATCGACGAGATCTTCGAGGTCCACCTCAAGCAGGGTCGTATCGTCGAACGCCTGCAGCTGAAGTGAAACGGCCGAGCGGAGCGGCCCAATGAAGCGTTACAAGCTGCGCATTCCGGTGCCGGCCGGCAAGCTGGAAACCGTGATCGACGATCCCGAGACCGACCGCCGCGGCCTGTTGCTGGTCGCCCATCCGCATCCGTTGCACGGCGGCAGCCTCGACAACAAGGTAGTGACGACGCTGGCCAAGGCGGCCAACGAAGCCGGCTGGGTCAGCGTGCGGCCGAACTTCCGCGGGGTCGGCATGAGCGACGGCACATTCGACGCCGGCGTCGGCGAGACCGAGGACCTGCTGGCGGTGGCCCGCTTCGTCGGGGCGAGCTACCCCAACCTGCCGTGGGCGCTGGCCGGCTTCTCTTTCGGCGCCTTCGTACAGCACCGCCTGCGCCAGGAACTCCATGCGCAGCGCCTGATCCTGGTCGCACCGGCGGTCACCATGTACGAGTTCGACCCGGTGCCCCCCGACACCGTGGTGATCTACGGCGATGCCGACGAGCTCATCCCGCCGGCCGCGATCCGCCTGTGGGCCGAGCAGCAGCAGCTTGCGGTGAAGGCCATCCCCGACGCCGGCCACTTTTTCCACGGCAAGCTGAAGGAACTGAAGCAGGCGTTTCTGGAGGCCTGCCCATGCTGAAGGTGCGCGGCCTGACGAAGAAATACGGCGACACCGAAGTGGTGCGCGGCCTCGACCTGGATGTGCAGCGCGGCCAATGCTTCGGCCTGCTCGGCCCCAACGGCGCCGGCAAGACCACCACGCTGCGCTTGTTGCTCGGCCTGATCGAGCCCGACGCCGGAAACATCGAACTCGCCGGCATCGCTGTGCCGCAGCACGCGCGCGAGGCCCGCATGAAAATCGGCGTGGTGCCGCAGATGGACAACCTCGACCCGGATTTCTCTGTACGCGAAAACCTGCTCGCCTACGGCCGTTATTTCGGCATGAGCAAGGCAGCCGTCGCCGCACGCGTGCCGGAACTGCTCGATTTCGCCGGTCTCGCCAGCAAGGCCGACGCGCAGATTTCACAATTGTCGGGCGGCATGAAAAGGCGGCTCACGCTGGCGCGCGCGCTGGTGCATGACCCCGACATCCTGTTTCTCGACGAGCCCACTACCGGTCTCGACCCTCAGGCGCGACACCTTATCTGGCAAGGCCTGCGGCGGCTCATCGGCGCCGGCAAGACCATCGTTCTGACCACGCATTTCATGGACGAGGCCGAGCGCCTCACCGACCGCCTCGCCATCCTCGACCATGGCCGGGTCGTCGCCGAAGGCGCGCCGCGTGCGTTGATCGAAACGCATATCGAACCGGCGGTGGTTGAAGTGTTCGGCGAAGGGCTGGCCGACTGGACCGGCCAACACGCGGCCGGCCTGTGCCAGCGCTTCGAAACCGTCGGCGAGACCCTGTTCTGCTACACCCGTACCCCCGACACCGTCATCGACGCGCTCAAACACGCCCCGGCCCTGCGCTACCTGCACCGACCGTCGAATCTGGAAGACGTGTTCCTCAAGCTCACCGGGAGGGATCTGCGTGATTAAGCATCTGCGACTCCCCCATCTTTCCTGGCGCTTCATCCCTGTATGGCAGCGCAACTACCTGGTGTGGAAGAAGCTCGCGATTCCGTCCATCCTCGGCAACCTGGCCGACCCCATGCTCTACATGCTTGGCCTCGGCTACGGTCTCGGCAGCCTGTTGCCGGACGTGGGCGGAATGCCCTACCTGACCTTCCTCGCCGCCGGTACGGTGGCCTACAGCACGATGAACGCCGCCACCTTCGAGGTGCTGTATTCGAGCTTCTCGCGCATGCACGTGCAGCGCACCTGGGACGCGATCCTCAATGCGCCGCTCACGCTCGACGACGTGATGCTGGGGGAGCTGACCTGGGCTGCGTCCAAGAGCCTGCTGTCCGGGCTGGCGATTCTCGCCGTGATCTGGGGACTGGGCCTGTACGGCAATTTCTGGATGACGCTGTGGATCGTGCCGGTCGTCGCGCTGGTCGGCTTCTGCTTCGGCGGCATGGGTCTGGTGATGAACGCGGTGTCGCCCAGCTACGACTTCTTTCTCTATTACTTCACCCTGGTGATCACGCCGATGGTGCTGCTGTGCGGCGTGTTCTTCCCGGTGTCGCAACTGCCCCCGGTCGTGCAGGGCGTATCGGCCTGGCTGCCGCTCACCCACGCGATCGACCTGGCACGGCCGTTGGTCGTCGGCCGCATGCCTGACAACATCGTATTGCACGTCGTCGGACTGCTGGCCTACGGCAGTCTGGGCTATGTCATTGCACTCGCGCTGACGCGGCGCCGGCTCCTCAAATAACGATTCCGTTCCCCAGTCAATTCTGACGCGAAGGCGAGCCGCAGACAGTATGACGAATACGGCAATGCGAAGCCGACAAAGTCAGGGTTGATTGGGGGATGAAATCAGACGCCGGCGGCCTGCTGGTCGGCGTGATAGCTGGAGCGCACCATCGGTCCGCAGGCCGCATGCTTGAAGCCCATCGCCAGCGCTTCCTGCTCGAACCGGGCGAAGCGCTCGGGTGTGACGAAGCGCAGCACCGGCAGATGGTGCTGCGACGGCTGCAGGTACTGGCCGAGCGTCAGCATGTCGACGTCGTGCGCGCGCAGGTCGCGCATGACCTGCAGGATCTCGTCGTCCTCCTCGCCGAGGCCCAGCATCAGGCCGGACTTGGTGGGGATGTCGGGATGGCGCGCCTTGAAGTCCTGCAGCAGCTTCAGCGAGTGCGCGTAGTCGGCCCCGGGGCGCGCCGCCTTGTACAGGCGCGGCACGGTTTCCAGGTTGTGGTTCATCACGTCGGGCGGCGCGGTGTCGAGCCTATCGAGCGCCTTCTCCAGCCGGCCACGGAAGTCCGGGGTCAGGATCTCGATCCGCGTCGCCGGCGAGGCTTCGCGCACGGCAGCAATGCACTGTGCGAAATGCTCGGCGCCGCCGTCGCGCAGATCGTCGCGGTCGACGCTGGTGATCACCACGTATTTCAGCGCCATCAGCGCGATCGTTTCGGCCAGATGGCGCGGCTCGTCGACATCCGGCGGCAGCGGCGTACCATGACCCACATCGCAGAACGGGCAGCGTCGCGTACAGAGGTCGCCCAGAATCATGCACGTTGCCGTGCCC
>DATCTE010000015.1:0-3751 GCA_036568085.1 Thiobacillus sp. | reverse complement strand
CCGTTGTGCGTTTGCAGAATGCCGTTCTCGTCCATGCGCAAGCTGCCGTTGCGGGTATGGGCCTCGGACCCGTCTGCAGCCTGAACCGCGAGCCAACCGCGACCCTGTACCGCCATATCCAGATCACGGCCCGTATGCTGGATGGCGCCCGCCCGAAAGTCGCTGCCGGTGGTGGAATCCACCACAAAGGCACGCGTCGGCAGGGGTGCGCCCTGCACCGGCACAGCCCGGAACTGATCGACCTGCGCACGGAAACCCGTGGTGGTGGCGTTGGCCAGGTTGTTCGAAGCCGTCGCCTGCTTGTCCAGGATGTGCTTCGCGCCGGTCATGGCGGTGTAGATGAGACGGTCCATGTGATCCCCTATCGCTTCAGGTCATCAACGCAGGTTGACCAGGGTCTGCAGCACCGCATCCTGCGCCTTGATGGTCTGCGCGTTGGCCTGGTACACCCGCTGCGCGGTAATCATGTTGACCAGCTCGGCAGTCAGGTCGACGTTGGAGTCTTCCACCGCCGACGATTGCAGCACGCCCAGACTGCCGGAATCGGGGGTGCCGACCAGCGGCGTGCCCGAGGTCGAGGTCTCGGCCCACATGTTGTTGCCCATCTGCTGGAGGCCGTTTGGATTGGCGAAATTGGCCAGCACCACCTGCCCCAGTACCGCCGACTGGCCATTGGTATAGCGGCCCAGAATGATGCCGTCGGAGCCGACATTGAAGCCTGCCAGGCGGCCGGAGGTATAACCGTCCTGGTTCAGCGTGTTGACGCTGAACGCAGAGCCGAACTGGGTGGTGCCGGTGAAATCGAAGGTGACGGGGAAGGGGGTGGTCGCACCCGATGCCGTGGCCGGCACGTTGATGGCAGCCAGCGGCATCGCCGTCGTCAGGGCACCGCTGGTGTTGAAGTTCAGGGTTGCGACCGGCGCCGCGCCAATCTGCGTGCCATCACTGCTCGCGTAAACCTGCCATTGTCCGGGCGTGGCCGTTTTGACGAAGTAGGTTTGCAGCGTCTGGGAATTGCCCAGGCTGTCAAAGACCGAAACAGCGGTCGAGCTGTTGAACGAGGTCGGGTCATTGATGTTGAAGGGGGTTGTCGTCGGAATGGCACTGCCGGAATCCAGGTTGAGCACGGCATTCACCTGGGTGGTGATCTTCGGCACCAGGTCGGCGGTGTTGATGACGAGGGGCGACGGCGCGCCGGTCGACAGCACGCCGCTGGCGTTCGAAACATACCCCGTCAGCTTGGCGCCGGTCGGGTTGACGATGTAGCCGGTCTTGTCGAGCTGGAACTGGCCGTTGCGCTGATAGTTGACCTCGCCATTGTTGTCCATGCGGAAGAAGCCGCCGCCGTTGATGGCCATGTCCAGCGGGTTGTTCGTGGCGGTGATGTTGCCCTGGGTGAACTGCTGGGTCACCTGCGCAACCTTGACGCCGATGCCGACGTTGGAGCCGCCGGCGCCGGTCAGGGAATTGGCGTAGACGTCGGCAAACTGCGCCTGCGACTGCTTGAACCCCACCGTATTGGCATTGGAAACGTTATTGCCGATGACATCCAGATTCTTTGCGGCGGCGTTGAGTCCGCTCAATCCTTGCTGAAAACTCATGTTCTGCTCCTTGTGAAGATTGCGGGCGGCTTACCCGCCATGGCGACTCAAACCTGCTCAGAAAATCTGCCGGACATCGGCATACCCCGCGCTCGTGTTCCCCGCCAGGTTCAACTGCACGCCCTGGGCTTTCTGCGAAACGCTGTTCACCGTTCCCAGTTTGAGAGCGGTGCTGTCGAGCGCCTTCCCGCCCTGGACGGCATCGACCTGGAAGCTGTACTGGCCAGCGGGCGCAGCCGTCCCGCTGTCCGTCAGGCCGTCCCACGCCAGCACGTTCACCCCCGTGTCGCGCGAACCGAGGTCCAGCTTGCGCACCAGGGCGCCTGATGCGTCCTTGATGCTGACGGTGACCTGGTCGGCCGGACGCGGCAGTTCGAACCCCATCACGTTCTCCATCTGGGTGGGGCTGACCGTGTTGCCCGGGACCAGCACGCTGCGCCCGATCAGGCTGGCTGCCTGCGACATCTGGTTGGTGCCCAGGCTGGCAGCGAGCGCCTGCAGATTGGTATTCATGGTCTCGATGCCCTGCACGGTCGAAAGCTGGGCCATCTGGCTGGTCACCTGGGCGTTGTCGAGCGGATTCAGGGGATCCTGGTTCTTCATCTGGGCCACCAGCAGGCTCAGGAATCGGTTCTGCGTGTCCGCCGTGCCGCTCTTCGATGCCGCGGTCGCGCCTGCGCCCAACAGACTGCTCACACTGCTTGTGTCTTGTACCGTGCTCATTGCGTCTCCTTATTCCTGTTTCAGGCTGTTCACTGGCCCAGGCTCAGGGTCTTGAGCAGCAGGGTTTTGGTGGTGTTCATCATGTCCGCGTTGGACTGGTACGAACGCGAGGCGGAAATCATGTTGACCATTTCCTCCACTACATTGACGTTGGGCATGGTCACGTAGCCCTTCCCGTCGGCCAGCGGATTCTTCGGGTCGTACACCATCTTCATCGGCGACTGATCCTCGACCACCGCCGCCACGTTCACTCCGGTTGCGCCGCTCTCATCCACCGGCGTGGCGGCGAACACGACCTGCTTGGCCTTGTAGGGTTCGCCGTTGGCGCTGGTAGCGCTGTCGGCGTTGGCGAGGTTGCTGGCGACGGTATTCAGCCGCTGCGACTGGGCATTCATGGCCGAGCCGGCCACGTTGAAGATATTGAAGAGTGACATGTGCTGGACTCCTTATCCCTGGATCGCCGCCAGCATGGTCTTGATCTGCTGGGTGATGCGGGTCAGGTTGAATTCATAATGAATGGCGTTGTCGGCAAACGCGGCGCGCTCGGCATCCATGTTCACCGTGTTGCCGTCGACGCTGCCCTGGGCCGGGGTGCGATACAGCAGCCCGGCCTCCGCCGCCAGCCCCGGATTGCCCGCCAGATGCCCGGGCGACGTGGTGTCCAGCGTCGTGCCGCCGGCCGCGGGCAATCCCTGCAGCGCGCCCTGCAGGGCGGCCTTGAAGTCCAGGTCGCGCGCCTTGTAATTGGGCGTGTCGGCGTTGGCAATATTGGACGCCAGCACCTGCTGGCGCTGGTCGCGTATGCGCAGCGCCTGGGTGTTGAAATTCAGCATGTCATCCAGCCGGTTCAGCATGGTCCTACCCTCTTTCTGCCGCAAAGCCTTTTTGCGATGACTGCATCCTAGGCACCTGCCTGTCCATTCAATCGAACGATAAAGGGCAAAAAGCCGGTTCATTTCGCCGTTTAAGATGCCGCATTGCTCCCTACAATGCGGCAGTGTGAGAAGCCGAGCCTAGGAGTCGGGATGGCCATCAAATCTGTACAAACCGTGTGGAAGCGCCTCGGAATGGGGCTCGCAGCCGTCGCCTGCCTGGGCCTGACGGCCGCTGCGCATGCAGCGGACCGCCAGGATCCGACCGCCGTGCAGGCGCAGGCCGAGCGGTTCCTGAAAACCCAGACCGGCGGACTGCCTGGCAAGGTGACGATCCAGGTCCAGGCGCCGCGCGCCACCCTGCCCGCCTGTTCCGCGTTCGACGCCTTCCAGCCCGCCGGCAGCCGCAGCATGGGGAAAACCACGGTGGGCGTGCGTTGCCTGGCGCCCACCCGGTGGACGGTCTATCTGGCCGCGCAGATCCGCGTGATGGGGTCGTACGTCGTGACCCGCGAGCCGCTGCCCGCCAACCATATCCTGAGCGCGGCCGATCTC
>DATCTE010000014.1:0-7567 GCA_036568085.1 Thiobacillus sp. | reverse complement strand
CGCCGCGATGTTCAGGCGCATGCCGCGCGCCTGCGCGCGGTCAAAGGCCAGCGCGGCATTGGTTTCATAAAAATGGTAATGGGAGCCGACCTGGATCGGGCGGTCGCCGGTATTGGCCACTTCCAGCACGCGCGTGGCCCGGCCGGCGTTGAGCTCGATCTCGCCGGGTTGGATCTGCATTTCACCGGGGATCATGATCCGTCTCAGAACAGCGTGGAGACGACCAGGGCGCCACCCGCCCACGCGACCGCCTGGCCCAGCGCCCGTGTCCAGTGGGGGCGCTGCCGCAAGGCCGAGTGCGCCAGCAGCATGCCGATGCCATGCAGCACGGCCGAGCCGAGCAGCATGCCGGCTAGCATGGTCGTACCGGAGGACAGCTCGCTTCCGTGCGCCAGGCCGTGGCAAAACGCGAAGCCGCCGATCAGCCCCAATGCCGCGTTCTCGTTCAGGCGCAACGGCAGCGCCAGCATCAATCCCAGCAACACGACCGAAGCGGCCACCATCGGCTCCAGCACGGGGAGCGTGACTCCCCCCTGCCCCGCGACCGCACCCAGCGCCAGCATGGCCATGAAGAGCGCGGGCGCCTGCCACACCCGGCGGCCGTGCAACACGCTCCAGGTCCCCACCATCGCCATGGCCAGCAGATGATCGAGCCCCAGAAAGGGATGGACGAAACCACCCAGGAAACCGTGGCCGCCATGGCCGGGGTGCGCGAAAGCCGTCGCCGGCAGACAGAGGACGGCAGCGAGCAAAACCTTCTTCAAATTCAGCTTCATGTAAGCGCCTTTTAAACGATGGGATGATGAACGGTGACGAGCTTGGTGCCGTCGGGAAAGGTGGCTTCCACCTGGATTTCCGGGATCATTTCCGGCACGCCTTCCATGACCTCGTCGCGCGTGAGCAGCGTGTTGCCGTAGCTCATCAGCTCGGCCACGGTCTGGCCGTCGCGCGCGCCTTCCAGGATGGCGGCGGTGATGAAGGCCACCGCCTCGGGATAATTGAGCGTGAGGCCGCGCGCACGGCGCCGCTCCGCGAGCAATCCGGCCGTGAAGATCAGCAGCTTGTCCTTCTCGCGTGGGGTCAGTTCCATGCCAATTCCTTCAGGTGTTCCAGATGCGCGGCCGGTGCGCCGCGCGCCCGATCAGGGCCGGACGCAGCACCTGCCATAAAGCAAAAAACCAATGCCGAGCGGCCTCCGACGAATGGCCCAGGTAGCGCGCCACCAGCAGGTCCGGCAGTTGCGTGAGGCCGTGCCGTGCACCGCTTTCCAGCGCCGGGACCGCGCGGCAGGCGGCCAGCAGGCCCGGCTCGATGTGCGGCGCCACGGCGAGCAAGGTTCCGCTGACGCTGAAGCCGGCCAGCCCGGCAGGCGAATCCAGCAAGCCGGAGCCGCCCTCCAGCCGTCCCCGCTCCAGCCAGACGGGCTGACCCGCGCGGCGGACCCGCGTCGCAAGATGCAGGGCGCCGTTGCCGAATCCTTCCCCGGACGCCCGGCGTCCCAGGCACAGCACGTCCATGCCGATGAAGCGGGCCTCGGCATCCAGGTCGATGTGGCTGCTCATCGCCGCGCGCGCCGCGTCGAACACGATGGTCTCCTGCGGCAGCCATTCCAGCGTGGCGTGCGTGCCCACCGTAAAACTGAGGCGCTGGCTTGCCCAGGCGCCGGTGCTGCGGTACCACTTGCCGGCGCCCGGCGTGGTCAGCAAGGCGTGCGCACCCTGCCCCACCGTCACGCCGATCTCCAGTTCGTCGCCGCCGGCGATGCCGGAGGGCGGATGCAGGACGATGGCATGGCAGACGGCCTCGCCTTCGGGATAGAGCGGCTTCTGCACGCGCAAGGGGCCGACGTGCTCGCGCCGGGCAAGGATGGTGGCTGCCCCGCGCCGCTGGAAGCCGAGCGCCAGGCGGGCGTGCCAGGTCGAGGGGAGCGGTTCGGCGAGATCCATCGGCCGCTCATACCGAGAGCAATTCCCGCACGCCGTCCTTGTCCATGTCGGCGCCGGTTCCGTGCTTGATGATCACGCCGCGCTCCATGAGCAAATACTGGTCGGCCAGCGAGCGGGCGAAGTCGTAGTACTGCTCCACCAGCAGGATGGCCATGCTGCCCTCCTCGGCCAGGACGCGGATGGCGCGTTCGATGTCCTTGATGATGGACGGCTGGATGCCCTCGGTGGGCTCGTCCAGGATCAGCAGCTTGGGGCCGAAGGCCAGGGCCCGGCCGATGGCCAGCTGTTGCTGCTGGCCGCCGGACAGGTCGCCGCCGCGCCGCTTCATCATCTGTTTCAGCACCGGGAACATCTCGAAGATGCGTTCCGGGATGGGCGTGCCGGCGGGTCGGGTCGCCAGGCCCATGCGCAGGTTTTCTTCCACGGTGAGGCGCGGGAAGATCTCGCGGCCCTGCGGCACGTAGCCGATGCCGGCCTTGACCCGGGCATGGGACGGCGCAGCGGTGATGTCCTGGCCATCGAAGCGGATGCTGCCGGATCGGGCCGTCAGCAGGCCCATCAGGCACTTGAGCAGCGTGGTCTTGCCGACGCCGTTGCGGCCGAGCAAGGTGGTGACCTGACCCTTGACCGCTTCGAAGCCGACGTCGCGCAGGATGTGGCTGCCGCCGTAATACTGGTTGAGGCTCTCTACGCTCAGCATGGTTCAGCGTCCCAGATAGACTTCGATCACGCGCGGGTCAGCCTGCACGGTGGCGAGATTGCCTTCCGCCAGGACCGAGCCTTCGTGCAGCACCGTCACCTTGCCGCCGAGCTGCTCGATGAAGGCCATGTCGTGTTCCACCACCACCAGGCTGTGCTTGCCGGCCAGCGACTTGAACAGCTCGCCGGTGCGCTCGGTCTCGTCGTCGGTCATGCCGGCCACCGGCTCGTCGAGCAGCAGCAGCTGCGGCTCCTGCATCAGCAGCATGCCGATCTCCAGCCATTGCTTCTGGCCGTGGGACAGCAGCCCGGCCTTGCGGTCGGCTTCGTGGTCGAGGCGAATCAGCCTGAGCGTGTCGGCAATCTTGTCGCGGCCGACGTCGTCGAGCCGGGCGAACAGGCTCACGCGCGCCCGCTTGTCCGTCTTCATGGCCAGCTCCAGGTTGTCGAACACCGTGTGATTCTCGAACACCGTGGGCTTCTGGAACTTGCGGCCGATGCCGGCGTGGGCGATCTGAGG
This sequence comes from Thiobacillus sp., assembly GCA_036568085.1. Lineage (GTDB taxonomy): Bacteria > Pseudomonadota > Gammaproteobacteria > Burkholderiales > Thiobacillaceae > Thiobacillus. The sequence goes on along the minus strand of DATCTE010000014.1, from coordinate 4,402 downwards.
TTCGGTCATGCGGGTGAGGTCCAGCGTCTGCCCGAAAAAGCAGGTGCCGGTATCGGGCCTGGTCTTGCCGGTGATGACGTCCATCATGGTGGTCTTGCCGGCGCCGTTGGGGCCGATGATGCAGCGCAACTCGCCGGCGTCGATGGCGAGACTCAGTTTGTTGAGCGCCTTGAAGCCGTCGAAGCTGACCGAGATGTCTTCGAGATACAGGATGACCTTGTGGGAGATGTCGAGGCCCGGCTGCAGGATATGGCCCACTTCCGGCGAGCCGCCTTCTCCGCCGAAGCCCTGTTCAGCAACGCTCATGCGTGCCCCCTGTTACGTATACGTTTCCACAGCCCCACCACGCCCTCCGGCAGCCATAGCGTCACCATGACGAACAGCGCGCCGAGGAAGAACAGCCAGTAGTCCGGAAAGGCCACGGTGAAATAGCTCTTGGACAGGTTCACCAGGACCGCGCCGATGACCGGCCCGATCAGCGTGGCCCGCCCGCCCACGGCGGTCCAGATGGCGATCTCGATGGAGTTTGCGGTGGACATCTCGGACGGGTTGATGATGCCCACCTGCGGCACGTACAGCGCGCCGGCCACGGCGCACAACATGGCCGACAGCGTCCAGATGAACAGCTTGTAGTGGAGCGGGTTGTAGCCGATGAACATGACGCGCGACTCGGCATCGCGGATGGCCGTGAGCACGCGGCCGAACTTGGACGTCATCATCCAGCGGCCCAGCAGCAGGGTCAGCATCAGCATCAGCGCCGACAGCGCGAACAGGACGGCACGCATCTCCGGCGAGGTGATGTCGTAGCCGAGGAGGCGCCGGAAGTCGGTGAAGCCGTTGTTGCCGCCGAAGCCGGTCTCGTTGCGGAAGAAGAACAGCATGGCGGCGTAGGTCAGGGCCTGGGTGATGATGGAGAAGTACACCCCCTTGATGCGGGAGCGGAAGGCGAAGAAGCCGAAGATGGCGGCCAGCAGGGCCGGCACCGCCAGAACCAGGAACAGCGCCCAGAGGAAGGAATCGGATCCGGCCCAATACCAGGGCAGCGCCTTCCAGTCGAGGAAGACCATGAAGTCCGGCAGGGTCGAATGGTAGGAGCCGTCGGTGCCGATCTGGCGCATCAGGTACATGCCGAAGGCGTAGCCGCCCAGCGCGAAGAACACGCCATGGCCGAGCGACAGGATGCCGGCGTAGCCCCAGATCAGGTCCATGGCCACCGCTACGATGGCATAGCACATGATCTTGCCGCCCAGGGTGATCGCGTAATTGGACACGTGCAACGGGTTGTCGTGGGGCACGTAGACATGGAGCACCGGCAGCAGCACCAGGGTGATCGCGGCGAACAGCGCCAGGGCGACCCAGCCGGAACGGGGCAGCGCAGTCAGGAAGCGGAGGGTCACAGGCGTCCGCATCTCAGTTCTCCACGAACCGGCCCTTGAGGGCGAACAGGCCCTGGGGACGTTTCTGGATGAAGACGATGATGATCACCAGCACCACGATCTTGGCGATGACGGCGCCGGTCCAGCCCTCCAGGAACTTGGTCAGCACGCCCAGTCCCAGCGCCGCCCACACGGTGCCGGCCAGCTGGCCCACGCCGCCCAGCACCACCACCATGAAGGAGTCGACGATGTAGCCCTGGCCCATGTCCGGGCCCACGTTGGCCACCTGCGACAGCGCGAGGCCGCCCAGTCCGGCGATGCCGGCGCCGAGACCAAAGGCCAGCGTGTCGATGCGGCTCGTCGGCACCCCGACGCAGCCGGCCATGGGCCGGTTCTGGGTGACGGCGCGCACGAACAGGCCCAGGCGGGTCTTCTGCATCAGTACCCAGACCAGGGCCAGCACGAACAGGGTGAAGCCGATGATGACGATGCGGTTCCACGGCAGCACCAGGCCGGCCATCACTTCCACGCCGCCGGTCATCCAGGCCGGGTTGCCGACTTCCACGTTCTGCGCGCCGAACAGCACCCGCGCGGCCTGGATCAGGATCAGCGAGAGGCCCCAGGTGGCCAGCAGCGTCTCCAGCGGGCGGCCGTAGAGCCAGCGGATCACCGTGCGTTCCAGCGCCATGCCCACCAGGGCCGCGGCCATGAAGGAAACGGGAATGGCGGCCACCACGTACCAGTCGGCGTAGGCCGGCAGATGGCTGCGGAACAGGCCCTGCATGGAGTAGGCGGCATAGGCCCCCACCATCAGGAGTTCGCCGTGAGCCATGTTGATGACGCCCATGACGCCGTAGGTGATGGCGAGGCCGAGGGCGGCCAGCAGCAGGATGCTGCCCAGCGAGAGGCCGGTGAAGATCTGGCCCAGCGTGTCGCCGATGGCCAGCCGCGATTCGATGGCCTTGACCGAGGCCGTGGCCGCCTGGCGCACCGCGGCGTCGGTTTCGTTGGCCGGATCGGTGAGCGGCAGCAGCAGGCCCCTGGTGGTGGGGCTGGCGTCGTGGCCCAAGGCCTGCACGGCGGCCAGGCGCACGGCTGCATCGGGGCTGGCCAGATGCGCCTGGTCGAGGGCGAAGCGGAGCAGGTGCTTGATCTCGCCGTCGGTCTCCCTGGCCAGGGCCCTCTCCAGCAGCGGAGCCAGCTCGATGCCGGTGCCGGATTGCAATTCCCGGGCGGCGGCCAGGCGCACGGTGCGGTCCGGGTTCAGCAGGCGCAGGCCGGCGATGGCGTTGTCGAGTTCGGAGCGGATGCGGTTGTTGATCGTGATGGCGTCGTATTCCGCGGGGGCCGGATCGATCTCGGCACCGGTGACGGCGTCGAAGGCCTTGTCCTCGGGCATCAGGAACACCCGGCCGTCCGGCGTCGCCATCAGGATGTCGTTGGCCATGGCCTTGAGCACCTTCAGCGCGTCGCGGTCGCCGCTGGCCCCCAGTTTCTGGATGGCGGCGATCTTGGCGTCGGAATCCTCCGCTGCCAGCTGCTTCACAAGCACGGGATCCACCACGGCCCAGGCCGGCAGCGCAGGCAACGTGAATAACAACAGGGCGATCAGGAAGCGTTTCATGGAGTTCGCAGTTTTATGTGAAGGTGCCCGTCATTCCACCGCGGACGGCGACATCCGCGCGGGAATGACGCCCCCGCAGGGGGGCGCCAGCCGGATGCTTACTTGGTATCCGGTTCGTCCTTCTTCTTGTCGTTGCCGGGGATGTAGGGGCTCCAGGGCTGCGCCTTGATCGGGCCCTTGGTCTTCCACACCACGTTGAACTGGCCGTCCGGGCGGATCTCGCCGATGAACACCGGCTTGTGCAGGTGGTGGTTCTTGGGATCCATCTCCACCGTAAAGCCATCCGGCGCCTTGAAGGTCTGGCCGGCCATGGCGGCGATGACCTTGTCGGTGTCCGTCGACTTGGCCTTCTCCACCGCCTGCTTCCACATGTGGATGCCGATGTAGGTCGCCTCCATCGGATCGTTGGTCACGACGGTATCGGCATTGGGCAGCTTCTGTTTCTTGGCCCAGTCCTTGTACATCTTGATGAAGGCGGCGTTGGTCGGGTTCTTGATCGACTCGAAGTAGTTCCACGCCGCGAGTTGTCCGACCAACGGCTTGGTATCGACGCCGCGCAGTTCTTCCTCGCCCACCGAGAAGGCGACGACCGGGATGTCGGTGGCCTTGATGCCGGCGTTGCCGAGTTCCTTGTAGAACGGCACGTTGGAGTCGCCGTTGATGGTCGAGACCACCGCGGTCTTCTTGCCTTCGGACGCGAACTTCTTGATCTTGGCGATGATGGTCTGGTAGTCGCTGTGGCCGAAGGGCGTGTACTCCTCCATGATGTCGGCGTCGGAGATGCCCTTGCTATGCAGGAAGGCGCGCAGGATCTTGTTGGTGGTGCGCGGGTAGACGTAGTCGGTGCCCAGCAGCACGAAGCGCTTGGCGCCGCCGCCGTCCTTGCTCATCAGGTATTCAACGGCGGGAATGGCCTGCTGGTTCGGCGCGGCGCCGGTGTAGAACACGTTCTTCTCAAGCTCCTCGCCCTCGTACTGCACCGGGTAGAACAGGAGGCCGTTCAGTTCCTTGAACACCGGCAGCACCGACTTGCGCGACACCGAGGTCCAGCAGCCGAACACCACGTCCACCTTGTCCTTGGAGATCAGCTGGCGCGCCTTCTCGGCGAACAGCGGCCAGTTGGAGGCGGGGTCGACCACCACCGGCACCAGCTTCTTGCCCATCACGCCGCCATGCGCGTTGATGTCGGCGATGGTCATCAGCGCGGTTTCCTTCAGCGCCGTCTCGGAAATGGCCATGGTGCCGGACAGGGAATGGAGGATGCCGACCTTGATGGTGTCGGCGGCCAGGGCCGAGACGCTGGCCAGACCGGACAAGGCCATCAGGCCCGAGAGCACGGTAATTTTCATGAAATTACGACGAGTTTGCATGGTGAACTCCTATCGGGAATTAAGAAAAACCA
>DATCTE010000013.1:0-2317 GCA_036568085.1 Thiobacillus sp. | reverse complement strand
ATACGCCAGGGCCATGGCGGCCGAGCCGATCACGCCTGACACCCACACATCGTCGCCGACCTGGGCGCCATCACGCCGCAGCGCCTGGCCCGGCGGCACTTCGCCCATCACCGTGATGCTGATCGTCAATGCACCGCGCGTGGTGTCGCCGCCGACGAGTTCGATGCCGTGCTGATCGGCCATGCGGAAAAAGCCGCGCGCAAATGCGGTGAGCCAGGCGTCGTTCGCTTCGGGAAGCGCGATGGCCAGTGTTGCCCAGCGCGGCGTCGCGCCCATCGCGGCGAGGTCGGACAGGTTCACCGCCAGCGACTTGTGGCCGATGCCGGCGGGACTGTCCTGGGGCGAGAAATGGCGGCCTTCGAGCAGCATGTCGGACGACACCGCAAGCTGCATGCCCGGCGTCGGCGCCAGCAGCGCGCAGTCGTCGCCGACTCCCAGCACCGCGCCGGGGGTGGCGCGGGTGAAGTGGCGGGCGATGAGGTCGAATTCCATGTGAGTGAGCGGTGAGCAGTGAGTGGTTTTTCCGCTGGCTGCTTACTGCTCTCCGCTCACACCCTTCTTCGCATGCTCGATCTCCACCGCACGCACGTCCTGCGCCAGCTTGTCGAGCACGCCGTTGATGTACTTGTGGCCGTCGGTGCCGCCGAATTTCTTGGCGAGTTCGACGCCTTCGTTGATGGCGACGCGCCACGGCACGTCGGGGCAATGCAGCAGTTCATACGCGCCGATCAGCAGGATGCCGCGCTCGATCGGCGAGAGTTCGGCGAGCGGGCGGTCGAGCAGGGGCGTGATGCGCGTGCCCAGCATGGCCTCCTCTTTCAGCACGCCGTAGAGCAGCGTACGGAAATACGCCTCGTCGGCCCGCTTGAACTGCTCGTCTTCCTTGAGGTTGGCGGCGATCAGGGTGACGTCGGCGCCGCCCACCAGCCAGGCGTAGACGCCCTGCAGCGTGAATTCGCGGGCGATCTTGCGGGAACCGGCCATCTCAGAGACGCTTGAGCAGGTTGGCCATTTCGATCGCCGCACGTGCGGCGTCGCGGCCCTTTTCTGCCATCCGCTTGTGGCCCTGTTCTTCGGTGTCCACGGTGAGGATGGCATTGGCAATCGGCACGCCGGTGTTCAGCTGGACGTCCATGATGCCGCGCGCGGATTCGTTCGAGACAACTTCAAAATGATAGGTGTCGCCGCGAACCACCGCGCCGAGGGCGATGAGCGCATCGTACTTCTCGGACAGGGCCAGTTCCTGCAGCGCCAGCGGATGCTCCAGCGCGCCGGGCACATTGACCAGTAGCACGTCCTGCCTGGCAACGCCAAGCCGAAGCAGCTCGGCCTCGCAGGCTGACAGCAGGCCCTCGCAGATGTCTCGGTTGAAGCGGCTCATGACGATGCCGAATTTCAGGCCCTTGCCCTGGTAGGCGGGGTCGAGTTCGGAGAAGGTGTCCTTGTTGGTTCCCATGGTGCGTCCTTTTTTCAGTGGCTCATGCTTTTTCGGAATAGCCGGTGACTTCCAGCCCGAAGCCGTCCATCGCCGGCATCTTGCGCGGGCTGGCCAGCAGCTTCATCTTGCCGACGCCGAGGTCGCGCAGGATCTGCGCGCCGATGCCGTAATCGCGCAGGTCGTACTTGCGGCTGTCGACCGGCGCCGGGTTGATGCGGTGGAGCAGCGCATCGGCGGTTTCCGGGCGGTGCAGCAGCACGATCACCCCGGACTGCGACTCGGCGATGCGCTCCATCGCGCCGAGGATGGGCCACGAATGGCCGCCGCCGGTGACGTCGAGGAAGTCCATCACCGAGAGCGGCTCGTGCACGCGCACCAGAGTCTCCTTGTCGGCGTGGATTTCGCCCTTGACCAGCGCCAGGTGGGTTTCGCCGGCGCACTTGTCGCGGTAGGCGATCAGGCGGAACGCGCCGTACACGGTCTGGATCAGGCGGTCGGCGACGCGCTCGACCAGGCTCTCGGTCTGGTTGCGGTAATGGATGAGGTCGGCGATGGCGCCGATCTTCAGGCCGTGTTCCTGCGCGAACGGAATCAGGTCGGGCAGCCGTGCCATGGTGCCGTCGTCCTTGAGGATTTCGCAGATCACCGAGGCCGGTACCAGCCCCGCGAGCCCCGCCAGATCGCAACCGGCTTCGGTGTGGCCCGCGCGCACCAGCACGCCGCCGGGCTGCGCGCGCAGCGGGAAGATGTGTCCGGGCTGGATGATGTCGGTGGCCTTGGCGTCCTTCTTCACCGCAGCCTGGATGGTCACCGCGCGGTCGGCGGCGGAAATGCCGGTGGTCACCCCTTCGGCCGCCTCGATCGAGACGGTGAACGCGG
>DATCTE010000012.1:0-3957 GCA_036568085.1 Thiobacillus sp. | reverse complement strand
CTCCGGCCACGACTGGGGGACTGCGGCGGACAGCCCGGATGCGCTGGCCGTGTCCGACGCGCCGAAGCCGCCGCCGGAGCGCGTGAGCCTGTCGGCGATGCGGTTGAATCGCAGTATGAAACTGTGGATCGTGGTGACGGGCGCCGGCAAGCATGCGGCACTGCAGCGCTGGCGCCGTGGCGAGACGCTGCCGGTCTCGGCCGTTCAGGGTAGGCAGGAGACGGTCGTCTGGCTTGATGCCGCAGCCTGGGCGAAGAGCGGCTGATCAGTTGCCGCTATCGTCGGGTTCGGGTGCGGCTGTTTTTTTAGGCTTTGCTGCCGCAGCCGTGAGCATCGCCTGCCGCGACGCCGGCGTTTCCAGGCTGATGCGGCCGAGCGTGCCGCTGCGGTAATCGGTCAGCAGGATCATTGCGGCTTTTTCCAGATCGAGTTCGCCGCCGCGCCCTCTCAGAATGCAGCCGCGTTTTTTCGCCACGGCCTCCAGCACACCGGTCGCGTCGAGTCCCTCCAGCGCGAAGCTGTAGCGTGCCTTCAACAGGGCCGGATAGCGTTCGAGCAGGATGCCCGCCAGAAACACCGCCACTTCCTCGTCGATCACCGCGTTGCGGCCGATGGCGTGGCTGGCCGCCAGCATGAAGCCGTCGGCATCGTGCTCGATCTTCGGCCACGTCATCCCCGGCGTGTCGACCAGGATCAGGCGCGGCGACAGGTTGATGCGCTGCTGCGACTTGGTCACGGCAGGTTCGTCGCCCACCGCGGCCACCTTGCGCTTGACCCAGGTGTTCATCAACGTGGATTTTCCAACGTTGGGGATGCCCATGATCATCAGCCGCAGCGGCTTGAAGGTGTCGTCGCGGTGCGGCGCGAGCTTCTGCGCCAGCGCCGGCAGCTTCGCCACGTCGCCCGGCTTCTTGGCGGAGATCGCCACCGCCAGCACGCCCGGCTGCCTGTTGTAGTAGTCCAGCCAGGCGCGGGTCGCCTCGGGGTCGGCGAGGTCGGACTTGTTCAGGAGCTTGAGGCAGGGCCGCTGGCGGAAATGGCGCAGCTCGTGAATCATCGGGTTGCTGCCCGCTTCAGGCAGGCGCGCGTCGAGCACCTCGACCACCACGTCGATCTGCGCCATCGTCTCCGCTGCCTTCTTGCGCGCGGTGGTCATGTGACCGGGGAACCACTGGATCGCCATGGGGGTGGGGTGTCAGGTAAGGGGGCGTGATTATCGCATCAGTGCGGCATCAGCCGCCGCCACCGCCGCTGCCCACGCCGTGTGCGGCAGCGAGCACCAATGCGTCGAAATCGGCGGCGCTCATCAGCCCGCGCTCGGCGACGATGTCGCGTACCGGTCTACCGGACTTTTCGGATTCCTTGGCGACTTCGGCGGCCTGGTTGTAGCCGATCTGGGTATTCAACAGGGTGGCGAGCGCGACGCTCTGGTGGATGAAGAAGGCGCAGCGCTCGCGGTTCACGACGATGCCTTTGAGGTTTTTCTCGGTGGCGGCGTTCATCGCGTGGGTCAGCCAGTCCATGGCGTCGAACAGCGCGCTGCCCAGGGCCGGCATCATCACGTTGAGTTCCATCTGCCCTGCCTGCACCATGTAGCTCACCGCGGCATCCTGTCCCAGCACCTGGAAGCACACCTGGTTCAGCATCTCGAACATCACCGGGTTGACCTTGCCGGGCATGATCGATGACCCCGGCTGTACCGGCGGGAGCTGGATTTCGCCGAGGCCGGTGCGCGGGCCGGAAGCGAGCAGGCGCAGGTCGTTGGAAATGCGGGTGAGTTCGAGCGCGAGGTTGCGGATCTCGCCGGAGAGGCGCGCGAGGTCATTCATCGACTGCATCTGCGCGACCAGTTGGCCGACGCGGATCGGTTCGCCGGTGAGTTTCGCCAGCTCGGCGGCGACGCGCGCCGGATAGTCGGGCGAAGTGTTGAGGCCGGTGCCGGCGGCGGAGCCGCCGAGGCCGATCTCGCACAGTGCCGGGCGCACCGCGTCGAGCGCCGCGGCACAGCGGCTGAGCGTCCAGGCGTAGCCAGCGAATTCCTGGCCCAGCGTGGTTGGCACCGCGTCCTGTAGGTGGGTGCGGCCGGATTTCACGGTGTCCTTTTCGCGCTCGGCCAGCCGCGAGAATTCCGCCGCCATCGCGTGCACTGCGGCAGCGAGGCGCGGCAGCTTGGCCAGCACGGCCAGCCGGATCGCGGTGGGGATGGTGTCGTTGGTCGACTGCCCCATGTTGACGTCGTCGTTGGGGTTGACCGGCCTGTAGGCGCCTTTTTCGCCGCCCAGCGCGACGTTGGCGAGGTTGGCGATGACCTCGTTGCTGTTCATGTTGTGGCTGGTGCCGGCGCCTGCCTGGAAACGGTCGACCACGAACTGGTCGTCGAATTCGCCGGCGAGAATTTTTTCGCAGGCGGCGACGATGGCGTCGCGCTTTTCTGCGGGGAGCCAGCCCGGCTGGCAGTTGGCGTGCGCGGCGGCGAGCTTGATTCGTACGTGCGCTAGTACGAAATCCTTATCCGGAAAGCGGCCCGAAATGGGAAAATTGGCGACGGCGCGCGCAGTTTGTGCGCCATACCACGCATCCACGGGAACCTGGACTTCGCCCAGCGAGTCTTTCTCAGTGCGAAATTTATTCGTGGCGAGTTCATTCATGATGGTAAAACCAATGCAGACATTACAAGGTGGTCGATTTTATCCGATATGGCTGGCCGGGCTGTTGCTGGCACTGTTCGGCTCGTGGGCCCAGGCGGGCGGATTCAGGTTGACCGACACCGACGGCAAGACACACACCCTCGACGGTTACAAGGGCAAGTGGGTGCTGGTGAATTTCTGGGCAACCTGGTGCCCGCCCTGCCAAGAGGAAATTCCCGATCTGATCGCGCTGCACGACGACAAGAAAAACAATCTCGTCGTCATCGGCATCGCCATGGATTATCGGAATGCCAAGCAGGTGACCGATTTTGCTGACGGTCTGCTGGTCGATTACCCGATCGTGCTGGGTACTCCCCAGGTGGCGAACCAGATCGGGCCGGTGCAGGGCCTGCCGACCACCTATCTATACAGCCCTGACGGTAAAATGGTCGCCCAGCAAGTGGGCGCGATCACCCGCGAATCGGTGGAAAGCTTCATCGCCAAAAAAGGCGTGCGCGCCAAAAAATAAGCCGGTCTGCCGGCCGAGGAGACATCATGCGTCAACTGTTCATCGCGTTCTTCATGTTGTTCGCCGCAAGCGCACAGGCCGAGACGCGCGATCCGCTCAGCTATTTCTTCCAGCCCAAGTTCGGCGATTTCAAGGCCGAACTCCAGACCGCCAGGGAGCAGGGCAAAAAGGGCATTTTCCTGTTCTTTGAAATGGACGACTGCCCGTTTTGCGCCCGCATGAAAAGCACCATCCTCAACCAGTCCGATGTTCAGGATGCCTACCGCGCGCAGTTTCTGCTGTATCCGATCGACGTCAACGGCGATACGCAGATGACCGACTTTCAGGGCAAGCAAACCACCGAAAAGGCGTTCGCGCTGGCCAACCGCGTGCGCGCCACGCCTACGATGCTGTTTTTCGACCTCGACGGCAAGCTGGTTACGCGCTATGTCGGCCCCACCAAGGACAAGGCCGAGTTCCTGCTGCTTGGCAAGTATGTGGCTGAAGGCAGCTACGCGACCGAACCCTTCACCAGATACAAGCAAGGCAAATGAGGCGTGCGACGTGGGTCGCGTTGCTGGCGTGCGCACTGTCCGCCCCGGTGTCTGCCGAGCCGCTGACGCTGGAGGAGGCACTGGCGAGCGTGGCCGCGCCTCATCCCGACCGACGGATTGCCGAAAGCGATCTGGCGCTGGCGCGGGCCAACCGCGACGAGGCGGCCAGCCGCCAGGATTTCAGCCTGTTTCTGGACGGCAGCCTGCGCACGGGACGCCAGCCGGGTGGCGACTGGAAGCCCGACAACATCGGCCGGATCGTGGCGCG
>DATCTE010000011.1:0-3975 GCA_036568085.1 Thiobacillus sp. | reverse complement strand
ACATCCGAACTTGCACCAAAGCGGTTCCGCGAGGCGGTGCGTGTCGTGGCTCGGGCGGACGCCAATGAAAAAGGGCGCCCCGCAGGGCGCCCCAGACTTCCGTCGGAGACAGGAAGGCTTACATCGAGTAGGCGCGCTCCCCGTGCTGGGTGGTATCCAGCCCTTCGCGCTCCTGCTCTTCCGGCACACGCAGGCCGATGGTGATATCCACCAGCTTGTAGCAGATGAACGCCACCACGCCCGACCAGACCAGCGCAGTCAGAACGGCTTGCGTCTGGATCCAGAGCTGACCGACCATGTCGGTGTTGACCACCGTGTTGTTCACATAGTCAACGATGCCCGTGCCGCCCAGGCTCCAGTTGTTGAACACACCCGTCAGCAGTGCGCCGAGGATGCCGCCGATGCCGTGCACGCCGAACACGTCCAGCGAATCGTCGGCACCCAGCAGCTTCTTCAGCCCGGTGACACCCCACAGGCACACCACACCTGCCAGCGCACCGATGGCCAGCGCGCCGCCCACGCCCACCCAGCCGCAGGCCGGGGTAATGGCGACCAGACCGGCCACTGCACCCGACGCCGCACCCAGCATGGAGGGCTTGCCCTTGAGCAGCCATTCAGCAAAGCTCCAGGTCAAGGCAGCCGCAGCGGTCGCATTCAGCGTATTGATGAACGCCAGTGCAGCCGTGCCGCCCGCTTCCAGCGCAGAACCTGCGTTGAAACCGAACCAGCCCACCCACAGCAGCGAGGCACCGACCATGGTCATGGTCAGGCTGTGCGGCGTCATCGATTCCTTGCCGTAGCCGATGCGCTTGCCTACCACGAACGCACCGACCAGACCCGCGATCGCGGCATTGATGTGCACGACCGTGCCGCCGGCGAAATCGAGCGCACCTTTCTGGAACAGCCAGCCCGCCTTGGCCGTTTCTGTCGCCAGACTGGCGGCATCCGTAATCGCATCCGGGCCGGTCCAGAACCACACCATGTGCGCCATGGGGATGTAGGAGAACGTGAACCACAGCGCGGAGAACAGCAGCACCGCCGAGAACTTCATGCGCTCGGCAAACGAGCCGACGACCAGCGCAACCGTGATGGCCGCGAACGTGGCCTGGAAGGCGACAAAGGCAAACTCGGGAATCACCACGCCCTTGCTGAAGGTTGCCGCATTCGCCACGCTGCCGTCAGTCGAATTGAAGATGCCCTTCAGCAACAGGCGATCGAACCCGCCGAAGAAGGCATTGCCCTCGGTGAATGCCAGTGAATAGCCATAGATCGCCCACAACACCACGATGAGCGAGAAGATGGAAAACACCTGCATCAGCACCGACAGCATGTTCTTGCTGCGTACCAGGCCGCCGTAGAACAGCGCGAGTCCGGGGATCGACATCATGATGACCAGGACCGTCGACAACAGCATCCAGGACGTATCGCCCTTGTTGGGCGTCGGTGCAGCGGCAGGGGCGGGTGCTGCCGCAGGCGCTGCGGCGGCAGGCGCCGGAGCGGCCTCTGCCGGCGCAGCAACTGCGGGGGCCGGTGCGGCCTGGCTTTCGGTCGCCTGCGCTGCGGGGGCAGCGGGGGCGTCCTCAGCCAGGACCAGGTTGGGAGACAGCAGGGCAAACATCAGGCCCAACGAAGCAAATAGCTTTTTCATGTTTATGCTCCTCACAGGGCGTCGGGGCCGGATTCGCCCGTGCGGATGCGCACGACCTGCTCCAGGCTGGTGACAAAAATCTTGCCGTCGCCGATCTTGCCGGTGTTGGCCGCCTTCTCGATCGCCTCGATCACGCGCTCCAGCAACTCGGCCTTGATGGCCACTTCAATCTTCACTTTGGGCAGAAAATCAACCACGTATTCCGCGCCGCGATACAGCTCGGTATGGCCCTTCTGCCGCCCAAACCCCTTCACTTCCGTAACCGTCAAGCCGGTAACGCCGATGGCGGACAACGCCTCGCGCACTTCGTCCAGCTTGAACGGCTTGATGATTGCCGTTACGAATTTCATGTCGTCTCCCAGAATTTTGACGAGGGAAAAAGGAGCGGGCGCTTGCACCGCTCCGCTTGGTCAGCACGTTAGAAAGTCTTGGAAACCCACACGGTGGTCGTGGCCTTGCCCAGGTACTCACCGGTATTGCTAGTCAGTGCGTTAGTCCAGAAAGCTTTCTCGGCATTGGTGTCGCTGTACGCGACGCCCAGGGTCATGCCGGATGTCTGCTTGGCCAGCTTGCCCAAGTCATAGGTTGCGCTGACCTTCCAGTCCTTGTAGTCCGGCGAGACGCCGTAGGCGGCAATAAACTGATCGTCGTTCTTGAAGTTGAAGGTGCCCCAATGCGCACCCAGGGTCAGGCCGGTGTCTGCAACAGGCAGGCTGCCGGAAATATCCAGATAGTAGGTGCCATTGGTATTCGGGCCGACGCCGAACACCGAGTCACTCACATAGTGGGAATATTTGGCAGTAAACCATTTCCAGCCTACCGAGCCGTAAATCTCCGAGGTCCAGGCACCAACGACGCTGTCTTTCTTGCTGCCCGGGTACATGTAGCGGATCGCCCCCACGTCATAACTGATCGGTCCGATGGTGTTGCGGTAGCCGCCATAGAGATCGAGTTCCATGCTGCCGCTGGTGTAACCCTGGAATTCCGTCAGCCAACTCACATTGGAGCCCCAGGTGCCAACGTAGAGACCGCTGGCGTGCGTATAGTCAAAACCGCCCTGAATGGCAGGCTTGCCGCCGGTTTGGGAAATGCCGCGGAAGACATAGTTGCTGGTGAGGCCGATGTTGGCGGTCAGCGTGTGCGGCGAAGCCGGCTCGTCTGCCATGGCGAAGGCGGGCACGCCCACCAGACCGGTCAGAACCAAAGCGTGTACAAGTTTTTTCATGAATTTCTCCTGTTTCAATGAGGGCGCGCAAAATCGCACCTCTCGTTGAGCATAAGCTATGCCAGTTTTTTACTTGTTAAAAAACAGTTGGTTAGGATCATGGCATGAATGAAATCAGAATAGACCGCACTCCGATGGTGCGCCACGAAAACGTCATGCACATTCTTTGTGCCGTATATCGCAACCTCATGCCCGTGCTGCGCCACATGTCCAGTGCTTGCTACACTCTCGCAATCACTGGAGGCCCTCATGAATCCGAAATTGCCCAACCCCACCTTCATCAACGATCTGGTCAACAAGCTGGGTGAGGTGCTCAAGCAATCGCCCGCCAAGGACATCGAACAGAATCTCAAGGCTGGGGTGACCTCGATGCTCGGCAAGCTGGACATGGTGAGCCGCGAGGAATTCGACGTGCAGACCGAAGTGCTGGCGCGCACGCGCGAGAAGCTGGCGCAACTGGAAGCGCGCCTGGCCGAACTGGAAAAGCAGCAGCGCGAAGAAGACTAAGTGGCCGTCGCCGTCGTCAAAAGCCGGGCGTTGAACGGCATGCATGCGCCCGAGGTCGTGGTCGAGGCGCATCTCGCCAACGGGCTGCCGGCCTTCACGCTGGTCGGACTTCCGGAAACCGAGGTGAAGGAGGCGCGCGACCGGGTACGCGCGGCGATCCAGAATGCACGTTACGAATTCCCGGCGCGCCGCATCACGGTCAACCTCGCACCGGCCGACCTGCCCAAGGAATCCGGACGCTTCGATCTGCCGATCGCACTGGCGATCCTCGCCGCCTCCGGGCAGATTCCCGCCGACAAGTTGAAGCACGCCGAATTTGCCGGCGAGCTCGCACTGACCGGCGAACTGCGCCCGGTACGCGGCGCCCTGGCCATGGCGCTGGCGACGCGTACCGCCGGCCGGAAACTGGTGCTGCCCGCCGCGTCGGCCAGTGAAGCGGCGCTCGCCCGTGGCATCGAAACGCTGGGTGCGGCAAGCCTGCTCGAAGTCTGCGCCTGGCTCGCGGGTCAAGCGTCGCTTGCTGTTCCCGAGGCGGACACCGTACCCCAAGTGCCCGACTATCCCGACTTTGCCGACGTCAAAGGCCAGGCCGCCG
>DATCTE010000010.1:0-3789 GCA_036568085.1 Thiobacillus sp. | reverse complement strand
ACCAGACCAATCTGCTGGCGCTGAACGCCGCCATCGAAGCCGCGCGTGCCGGCGAACACGGACGCGGTTTCGCCGTGGTGGCCGACGAAGTGCGCAATCTCTCGCGGCGCACCGGCACCGCGACCAAGGAGATCGCCGCCGAGGTGACGCAGATCCAGGAAGAGACCGAGGATGCCAAGCGGCAGATGGCGCTGATGGCGCAGGAAAGCGAGGCCCTCGGCACTCTGGGCGACCAGGCGGGCACGTCGATGAACACGAGTCTGGAATTGTCCAAGCGCATGGAAGGCGCCATTTCGGCTGGCGCCCTGCGCAGTTTCGTGGAGCTGGCCAAGACCGATCATCTGCGCTTCAAATTCGAGATCTATCAGGTGCTGATGGGCGTTCTCAGCAAGGAACCGCAGGAGTTCGCCTCGCATACGACCTGCCGTCTGGGCAAATGGTATTACCACGGCGAAGGCCACGATTGCTTCTCGCGCCTGTCCGGCTATCGCGAAATGGAAAAGCCGCACACCGCCGTGCACGAACACGGTGTGCAGGCGCTCCACCGCTATCACGCTGGGGACGTGCGCGGCGCCCTGCACGAACTGAAGGAAATGGAGATGGCCAGCATGGACGTGCTCGCCGCATTGGAACGCATGGCCACCGCCGGCGAAGGCGATCACAATCTGTTGTGTCATTCGGGCTGAGGCGCGCGGCCGGCTGAATACAGTGCCGGTGCCGGCCGCGAATGGCTGTCTGCTAGCGACGCGGCATCGCAAAGCGGATTGAGGTCTAAGCGTAAGGTGAAGAGGCGCTGATGCGCCTCTTTCTGTTTCAGTCGATCCCCAAGTCACTCCAGATCGCATCGATGCGTTGCGTGACCTCATCGCTCATGCGTATCGGCCGTCCCCACTCGCGCGTCGTTTCGCCCTTCCACTTGTTGGTCGCATCGAAGCCGATCTTGCCGCCGAGCCCCGACACCGGCGAGGCGAAGTCCAGATAATCAATCGGTGTGTTCTCCACGATGGTCGTATCACGCGCCGGGTCCATGCGCGTGGTCATGGCCCAGATCACGTCCTGCCAGTCGCGCACATTCACGTCGTCGTCGGTGACGATGACGAACTTGGTGTACATGAACTGGCGCAGGAAACTCCACACGCCGAACATCACGCGCTTGGCATGGCCGGGATATTGTTTCTTCATGCTCACGCAGGCAACGCGATACGAGCAGCCTTCGGGCGGAAGATAGAAATCGACGATCTCCGGAAACTGCTTCTGCAGGATCGGCACGAACACCTCGTTCAGCGCCACGCCGAGGATGGCCGGCTCGTCGGGCGGGCGGCCGGTGTAGGTGCTGTGGTAGATGGGGTCGCGGCGGTGGGTGATGCGCTCAATGGTGAAGACCGGGAAGCGCTCCACCTCGTTGTAGTAACCGGTGTGGTCGCCGAAGGGGCCCTCGTCGGCCTCCTCGCCGGGATGGAGGTAACCCTCCAGCACGAACTCGGCCGAAGCCGGTACCTGCAGCTCGCTGCCGATACATTTGACCACCTCGGTCTTGCCGCCGCGCAACAGGCCGGCAAAGGCGTACTCGGAGAGGCTGTCGGGCACCGGGGTGACGGCGCCGAGAATGGTGGCCGGGTCAGCACCGAGTGCCACGGCGATGGGGAAGGGCTCGCCCGGGTGCTTCTCCTGCCAGTCGCGAAAGTCGAGCGCGCCGCCACGGTGGGAGAGCCAGCGCATGATCACCTTGTTCCTGGCGATCACCTGCTGGCGGTAGATGCCCAGATTCTGCCGCGGCTTGCGCGTGCCTTTGGTCACCACCAGCCCCCAGGTGATGAGCGGCCCGACATCGCCCGGCCAGCAGGTCTGGATCGGCAGTTTGCCAAGGTCCACCTCGTCACCCTCCAGCACCACCTCCTGACAGGGGGCCTTTTTCACCACCTTGGGCGACATGTGCAGCACCTTCTTGAATACCGGCAGCTTGCCAATAGCATCCTTCAGCCCCTTGGGCGGCTCCGGCTCCTTGAGGTAGGCGAGCAGCTTGCCCACCTCGCGCAGCGCCTCTACCGACTCCTCGCCCATGCCCAGCGCCACCCGCTCGGGAGTGCCAAAGAGGTTGGCCAGCAGCGGGATATCGGAGCCCTTCGGGTTCTCGAACAGCAGTGCAGGACCGCCGGCGCGCAGCACCCGATCGGCGATCTCGGTCATCTCCAGCTTGGGATCCACCGGGAGGCTGATGCGCTTGAGCTCGCCGCGCTGCTCGAGCTGGGCGATAAAGTCGCGCAGGTCACGGTATTTCATCGGCATAATCCTGTCAGTTCGATTGCGCGATTATGCGCAGCTTGTCGCAGTGGGGCAAATATTGGAAAGACATGCAGCAGCGCCTGACGCCCGTTATACTGCTCACGCACCCATCCGCTTGAGCCAGCATGAGACCACCCAGCCCCTTACAACTGCGCCTGCTATTCGGCAAAGCCATCGCCCTGGGACCCGGCAAGGCCGAGTTGCTGCGGCGCATCGGTGAATGCGGCTCAATCTCCGCCGCCGCCCGCCAGATGGGGATGAGTTACCGGCGCGCCTGGCTGCTGGTGGACACCATGAACCAGTGTTTCGCCTCGCCGCTGATCGAGACTGCCGCCGGCGGCAAGGGGGGCGGCGGCGCCTCGCTCACCGCACTGGGGGAGCAGGTGCTGGGTCACTACCAGCGCATGCAGACCCTGGCCGAGGCGGCGGTCGCCGATGAGCTGGCCGAGCTGGAGCGACACCTGGCCCCGGCACCTCCCGAAGCCCCCCATTAAGCAACCGCTTTGCACGCCATCAATGTCGCATTGACACCCTCATCGTGCTGCCGGTAATCTTGACGCTATATTCACAAAGATATAGCGATTGTCGGTTTTGCCACACCGCGGCGGCGCTGCAGACCCCGCCACAGCATCACCACCGGTTGGCATGAAGATTGAGGCGTAATACATAATGCCGGTCAGTTATGCAAAAGACCCGCAGAATGAAAGGGGTCATTACGAGCGGAGCGGAGCAATCTCAATGCATACCGAAACCAGATTGCTTCGTCGCTTAGGCTCCTCGCAATTACACCTTCCTTAACTGACCGACATTAGGCGTAATACACGCCTTTTATTTTTCACCACGCTATATCCGACAAGATATAGCGTTAGGCAGAAGGAGAACCCCGGTGTCACTGCGCCATCCACCCATCCGCTGGCTTGCCGCCCTCATACTCGCCGGCCTGTTCCTGTCCGGCCCGACACAGGCCAAGGAGCCGCTGCGCATCGCGGTGGCGGCCAACTTCGCCGCCACCATGGAGCGTCTTGCCCAGGCCTATGAACAGCAGCATGGCGTAGCCAGCCTGGTCAGCAGCGCCTCCTCCGGCAAGCACTACGCCCAAATCCGTCAGGGGGCGCCCTTCGATCTCTTCCTCTCCGCCGATAACCGGCGTACCGCCGATCTCGAAAGGGAGGGACTGGGGCTCCCCGCCAGCCGGCAAGTCTACGCCCTCGGGCGCCTGGTGCTGTGGAGCCCCGACCCTGACATGATCCCGCAACACGGCGCCGGCCTGCTCGCCAGCGACCGCTATCGCCGCCTGGCCATGGCCAATCCCCGCGTGGCCCCCTACGGTGCCGCCGCCGAGGCGGTGCTGGCGTCGCTCGATCTGGAGCTGCCGCGCGGACGGGTGGTGATCGGGCAGAGCGTGGGGCAGACCTTCAACTTTGTCTCCACAGGCAATGCCGAGATTGGCCTTGTCGCCCTCTCCCAGGCCATCAACTATGAGCGTGAACACGCCGCGGGCTCCCG
>DATCTE010000009.1:0-2049 GCA_036568085.1 Thiobacillus sp. | reverse complement strand
CCGGTGCTTCGAAGCGCTTCACCTGGCTGTGCGCGATCAGGACGATCGCCTTGCCGTGCTGCACGCGCAGGACGTTCAGCAGGTCGAAGAACTGGCGCCAGTCGGCGTTGGCCTCGATGTAGCCCTTGCCGTAGCCGGGCTGCTCGATCGACTTCCAGCCGTTGCGCTTGCACGCGTACTCCCACACCAGCGGTTCCAGCCAGTCGAGGCTGTCGACGACGACGGTGCCGAAGTCGTTCGGCGCGGTCAGGCTGTCCAGCGCCTGCATGACTTCGTCGAAACTGCGCAGCTGAGGGAACGCGCTGGTCTCGATCCCGCTCAGCCCGTCCTCGAGCGGCAGGAAGATCGGGTTGTAGGCGCCGGCCGCGAAGGTGGACTTGCCGACCTTCTGGGCGCCGTGCACGACGACGCGCGGCGGAAGGTTGTTGCGGACGGTGCGGGAGATGGAGCTGAGGGAGATGGCCATGGTCGGTTCCGGTTGAGGTTTCGGTGAAGTGGGTCGAGTGTTCGAGCTGTGCGGACAGGCTCGGTCCTTCATTTATGCGGCCTGGCGCTCGGTCTGAACCGCCTCGACCTTCACGCTTGGCTTCGCCGGCTTGGCGGTGATCGCCTGCGCGAGCTGCGCATAGGCATCGGGCTCGTTGAGCTGCAGGTAGCGCAGGCCGGCAGTGATCAGCGAGGGCTTGTAGGCCACTGCCTGGTCGAACAGCGCCGGCGCCATCGCGCCGCGCACCGAGTCCATCGCGGCCGCGTCGACCGTGCGGTTCATGCCGTACGTGACCGTGACCTTGTAGCGGAGGCCGCGCTCGGTGATGGAGCCCTCGTCCTTTGTCGGCATCAGCGCGATCACGCGCTGCTCGGCATCGATGCGGGCGGCGGTGGCCTGCGCCTCGGCAATCTTGGCGGCCTCAAGCTGGGCCGCGGCTTCGTCGAATCGGTTCATGCTTCCTCCCGGAAGTGCACGTCAGTGGTCGGTGCCGCGTCCGCCATCGCCTCGCGGGCGTACTGGGCGGCGCGGATGGAATCGGTCAGCGCGGCGTTGCCGAAGTGCACCGGCTGGAAGGCGCGGAAGGCGCGCACGCGCTCGTCGTTGGTCAGGACCGGCGGCACGGTGGCGCCACGACCGCGGCGCGTGGCCTGCAGCGACAGGCCGACCAGCGGGCCGCCGAGCTTGTCGAGGGCGGTCATGCCGCATCACCAGTGGGGCGGCCGATGGTCACGCGGCCGAGGTTGCGTAGCTCCTGGCGCGCGGCCTGCACGGCCCACGCGCTGGACGCGCCCTCTTCCATCAGGTGCACGGCGTGCACGAACGCGGCGCGGCGTTTGGACTCGCTGCAGCCGTAGCGCTTGGCCATGTGGCCCACTTCCTCGCGGACGCCGTTCAACGTGCGCGCGTTGCAGGGCAGGACGGTCACGGTTCCCATCACAGTTCGCTCCCGGGGTGCTTGCGGTCCCACGCGATCGGCGTGGACTCGCGGTTGCGGCGCTTGTGTTCGTCGACGCCCTCGCGGATCCGGTCGACCAGCGCGGGCTCGGGCTCTGCGAACGGCGCGAGCTGCTCGTCGGTCGGCGCGATCGGCTTGGCGACTAGCGCCAGGTGCGCGCGGTGTGCGTCCCAGATGGCCTGCGCGGCCGGGTGGATCACGACGTCGTCGAAGTCGTGGTCGTCTTCCGGCGGCGAGGCGTGGTCGTAGGCCGACTGAGCGGCGGCCAGTTGGCGGGCGTAGCGGCTCATGCGGCGCTCCTGGCCATCGCACGGCCACGCGCCCGGACGATCTGGGCATCGAGCTGGGCGAGCGCTTCCTGCCGACGGGCACGGGCAACGCGGCGAGCCTTGAGGCCGGCGACGCGCCAGCCGATCTGCTCGCTGCGCCACACGGGCAGGTCGAAGCGGGGGAAGAACGTGAGCGACAGGCGCGACGGGAAGCGGGCGCAGTAGCTGGCGGCGTGGCCGGTCGTGGTCAGCATCTGCCGGCTGTCGGACAGCGCGTCACGCAGCGCTTCGACGTCCCGGCGACGGGCGCAACGGTAGCCGCGGCGCATGGCCTG
>DATCTE010000008.1:0-2859 GCA_036568085.1 Thiobacillus sp. | reverse complement strand
GGTGGAACTCGACCTGCTGGGCGGGTTCCACGCCGACCCGGTGGGCTTGCTGCTGGATGCGCGTGCCGACCTCGTCATCACCTCCGAGGCTGCGCCGCGCGCGGGCATCGTGTATGCGCCGCTGTTCGGCTTCGAGATGCTGGCCCTGCTGCCGCCGGGCCATCCGCTCGCCGCCAGGAAATGGCTGCTCCCGGCCGACTTTGCCGAGCACACGCTGATCACCTACCCGGTTCCGGAAGACCGCCTCGACCTGATCCGCCGCGTGCTCACCCCGGCCGGAATCAAACCGGCGCGGCGCGAAGCGCAATTGACGGTCGCCATCCTGCAGCTCGTCGCCAGCCGCCGCGGGCTGGCCGCGTTGCCCGCGTGGGCGGTCGCCCCCTATCTCGAACGCGGCTACGTCGTCGCACGCAGCATCGGCAAACACGGGCTGTGGGCCGAACTGTACGCCGCAGTGCGCGAAACCGATGCCGCGCGCGCCTACGTGGCCGACTTCATCGAAACCGTGAAGCGCGACAGCTTTGCCCGGCTGCCCGGCATCCGGCCGGCCATTGCTCCGTCCTGAAGCCGCGCGGCTGGCGCTGCGGGATCAGAGTTCGGAAAACAGGTAGGCCAGCAGCGCGAAACCGAGCACCACCACCGACAGGTTCATCGCGATGCCCGACCAGGTGCAGTAGCGCGCGGGAATTTCGATCGGCTTCAGCGTTCGCAGCACGCGCCGGAACTGCACGATTGAAAATCCGATGACCCACAAGGCCAGCATGATGAATGCAATGCCGATCCAGAACGACAGGTCGCGGCCGACGTGCTCCGCATGCCCCGTGTCCTGACGCAGCACGTGCAGAAACAGGCCGAAGCGTTCGAGCACGAAACCGAACGCCATCAGGGTGAGGCCGGTGCGGTTCCACGCCATCAGCGTGCGTTCGGCGGCGAAAAAGACGCGCGGGTCGTTGAGGTCGGACATCAGAGAGGCTCCACTTCGGCAGGTAAGGTGGCCTTGAGCGTGGCAGCGAGGCGCTCGAAGGTTTCAGGAAACGGCGCACGCTTGCGCCAGACAAGACCGATGGTACGGCCAGGCGGCGGCGACTTGAACGGGCGGATTTCCACGGCTTTCCTGGTTTGACGCGCACCGGCATCGACCGCCAGCGCCGGCAGCAAGGTCAGACCCAGCCCCATGCCGACCATCTGGCGCAGGGTTTCCAGGCTGGTGGCACGCACTTCCTCGCGGCCGCGCGATCCGGTGCCGCAGACATCGAGCGCCTGGTCGCGCAGGCAATGGCCCTCGTCGAGCAGCAGCAGCTTCTCGGCCATGATGTCGGACACCTTCAGCACATCGCGCTTGGCGAGCGCATGTCCTGCCGGCAGGGCGGCATAAAACGGCTCGTAGAACAGCGGTTCGACGCGCAGGTTGTCGTCGGTCACGGGAAGCGCCAGCAGGCCCGCATCCAGTTTTCCGTCGACCAGATGCTCCAGAATTTGCGGCGTCATTTCCTCGCGCAGTAGCAGCCTCAGATCGGGATGCTTTTTGTGCACCAGGGTCAGCGCGTGCGGCAGGTAATACGGCCCCAGCGTGGGGATGACGCCGAGGTGAATCGTGCGTGCCATCGGGTCTTGCGCGTGCTTGGCAAGCTCGCGGATGCGATCGGATTCCTCGACGATGTTGCGCGCCGCCTGCAGGATTTCGCGGCCGATCGGCGTCGGCGTAACGCGCTTGAGGCTGCGGTCGAACAGCGTCACGCCGAGAAAGTCCTCCAGCTTCTTGATCTGCGTCGACAGCGTCGACTGCGTGATGAAGCAGGCCTCGGCCGCGCGGCCGAAATGGCCATGATCGGCCAGCGCCACCAGGTATTTCAGCTCTTGCAGGGTCATGACCGCATGTTCGATTTTATCAATTGAATCATTCTAGACTATTCATGAGACAAATCCATGGTCGTGGTCTTTAATGCACTTACTCCGCTGTGGGGTCGCGTATCAATAGGAGAGCGCCATGTCTGAAAGCAAATGTCCGTTTGTACACAAAGCGGGGAGCGGTACGTCGAACCACGACTGGTGGCCGAGCCAGCTGCATCTCGAAATCCTGCACCAACATTCCCCCGAGTCCAGTCCGATGGGGGAAGACTTCAACTACGCCGAGGCGTTCAAGAGCCTCGATCTCGCTGCCGTGAAGCAAGACCTCACCGCCCTGATGACCGACTCGCAGGACTGGTGGCCGGCGGACTATGGACACTACGGCCCCTTCCTCATCCGCATGGCCTGGCATAGCGCCGGCACCTACCGAACCGGCGACGGCCGCGGCGGCGCCGGACACGGCAACCAGCGGTTCGCCCCCCTCAACAGCTGGCCCGACAACGTCAACCTCGACAAGGCGCGTCGGTTGCTGTGGCCGATCAAGCAGAAATACGGACGAAAAATCTCCTGGGCCGACCTCATCATCCTCGCGGGCAACGTTGCCATGGAATCGATGGGCTTCAAGACCTTCGGCTTCGCCGGCGGACGCGAGGACATCTGGGCGCCGGAAATCGACGTCTACTGGGGCAACGAGCAAAAGTGGCTGGACGACAAGGCACGCTATTCCGGCGAACGCGACCTCGAAAACCCCCTCGCCGCCGTGCAGATGGGCCTGATCTACGTCAACCCGGAAGGCCCCGGCGGCAACCCGGATCCGGTCGCGTCCGGCCGCGACGTGCGCGAGACTTTCGCGCGCATGGCGATGAACGACGAAGAAACCGTGGCGCTCACCTGCGGTGGGCACACCTTCGGCAAGTGCCATGGCGCCGGCCCGGCCACGCACGTCGGCCCAGAACCCGAAGGCGCGGGCATCACCGAGCAGGGTCTCGGCTGGACGAGCAGCTACGGCAG
>DATCTE010000007.1:0-4089 GCA_036568085.1 Thiobacillus sp. | reverse complement strand
CGATGATGAGGTGGCGCAGGTCGGGGATGGCGTTGAGAGCGTCGATGAGAGCGTCGCTGTGGGTGGTGTCACCGCTGAAGACCAAGCTGCCTGCTGCAGTTGAAACGTGCATCGCGCACGCCGGCACCACGTGGTTGGCAGGCAGCGGACTGAAGGTACGGCCGTCGAGGGTGAGCGACTCACCCAGCGCCAGCGCTTCGAAGCGGAGCCACGGCGCCTCCGCGCTCGGGATCGTGCGGAAATCCGGCCACAGTTGCCAGTTGAACAGGTGGGCGGACAATACGTCCAGCACCTCGGGCAGCGCATACACCGTCACCGGATCCTCGCGAAGGTCACCGACGCTGTCGAGCAGGAGCGGCAGGCCCAGTACGTGGTCGAGGTGGGCATGGGTGAGGAACACGTGGTCGATCTTCACCAGTTGCTCGAAGCCGAGCGTGGTGAGGCCGCTGCCGGCGTCGATCAGCACGTCGTCGTCGACTTTCAGGCAGGTGGTGTGGCGGCCGCTGCCGATGCCGCCGCTGCATCCCAATACGGTCAGTTTCATATCACTTTGTCGTGTAGACGTACACGCCGTCCCAGTCTGGCGGGGGCGGCTCGGCGCGGAAGTGCGCGATGCGTTCGAGGTAGATATCGTACAGCGTACGCGGCGCACGGGCGTTGAGGGCACGCAGTGCCGTTTCGGCGGCATCCCAATCCTGTTTCTGGTACGACGCGAACGCGGCCTCGAAATCGGCGCCATCCTGCCGCACCGGATCGGCGAGGCCCTCTTTCGGCCCCAGCGGTTCATGGATGGCGACCGGAGTCTCCTTGCCCTTGACGCGCACCACGTCGATCTTCATGAAGGCATGAACCGGGTCGGCATCGACCGTCGGCTGGGTGGCCAGGATGCCGACGCCGTACTGCTTGGTGATGCCTTCGAGGCGCGAGCCGAGGTTCACCGCATCGCCCATCACGGTGTAGGCCATGCGGAACTCGGAGCCCATGTTGCCAACGCTCATGCGCCCGCTGTTGACGCCGATGCCGATCTTCACCTCGGGCCAGCCGCGCGCGGCGAATTCCTGATTAAGCTGCGGCAGGGCGGCCTGCATGTCGAGCGCGGTCTGCACCGCACGGGTGGCGTGGTCATTCAAGTCAACCGGCGCATTCCAGAACGCCATGATGGCGTCCCCGATGTATTTGTCGATCGTGCCCTGGTGCTGCTGGACGATGCGCGTCATGGTCGACAGGTAGGCGTTCAGCACTTCGGAGAGGTCTGCCGGTTGCAGCTTCTCGGAAAAATTGGTGAAGCCACGAATGTCGGAAAACAGTACCGTCATCTCGCGCGACTGCCCCTCCATCGTGTAATGCCCCGGATTCCGGCTCATTTCGGCGGCGAGTTCGGGCGGCACATACTGGCCGAACAGCTTGGTGATCTGGCGCTTGCTGCGCGTCGCGGCAAAGAAGCCGTAGGCAGTGTTCAGCGCATACAGGCCGAATACCGTAAGCATCGGCGCCGCCATCGGCACCACCCAGAAACGCGACCAGGCTGCCGCATAGGCACCCAGCAATAGTGCAAGCATCGCCAGGCTCGCGAGCAGGCCGAGAATCGGGCCGTAGCGCAGCAGCACGCCTGTCAGCAATGCGCCCAGCAGCAGCACGGCAAGCAGCCGCGCGTCATTGGCCCACGGCGGCATGCTGCGGGTGGTGCCGTCGAGCATGCCGGCGATCAGGTGGGCGTGAATCTCGACCCCCGGAAACGCATTGGAAAACGGCGTCACGCGCAGGTCGGTCAGCCCCGGCGCAGTCGATCCCACCAGCACGATGCGGTTTTCCAGCTGCGCCGGCGCAATCGTGCCCGCCAGCACCTGCGCTGCAGAGATATAGGGAAACGGCGAACCGGCCCGATACGGCACGTACACGCTGCCGTCCGTGCTCAACGGAACACGGATGCCCCCCACCTCGAGCCACGGCGACCGGTATTGCCGCCCCAGCAGGCTGCTTTGCTCGACGCCTGCCGTCACGGGGTCGCCGCCGAACGCCACCCGCAGGGTGGAAGCCGACAGCGCCAAGTAGTAGCCTGCGCCAAACGGGGTGACCAGACTCATCTGGCGCGCCGTGCCATCGGCATCGGCCCGCATGTTGAAGAATCCCGCGCCTTGCGCCGCGCGCTGGAATCCGGCCAGATTCGCGCCATAACCCGTGGGCGGCGGCGTGCCGGGCTGCAGCGGAGCGAACGCGTTTTCCGGGAGCGAGGGCGGTGGCAGCATGCCGGTTCTGGTGCCTCCGTAGCCCGCGGGAATGAAGTAATAGCCCAGCGAGACCGCGCGCCCGGCGAGCGCGCCGGCAAAGCGGGCGTCGTAATCGAGGCGCGGCGCAAGCTGTTTGAGCGCGGCCTGAAAATCGCGGCTGCCCGCCAGGTCGTGTTGCGCCAGATGCCTGAGGGTATCGAGCCCCGAGCTCGTGTCCGGCTCGGCGAACACCACGTCGAACCCGACCGCCGCAACGCCGTAGCGGTCGAACAGCTGCTTGACCAGCGTCGTCATGGTGTCGCGGCTCCACGGCCAGCGCCCCACGCTTTTCAGACTGGCTTCGTCGATGTCGAGAATGGCCACGCGATCGTCCTTGCCGGCCGCAGCCGTGCGCTTCAACCAGACGTCATATAGCCAGGCCTCGGCGCGCTGCATGGGCGCGATGTGGATCAGTCCGCCGACATGCGCCGCGATCAGCAGGACAAACAGCGCGGACAGTGCCGCCTGCGGCAGGCTCGACGAAACGCGCCTCACCGAATACGGTAGAAACGGCCGGGCAGATCCTTGCCCTGCACGGCATCGAGGCGCCCGCCGACGGCTTCGCCCAGTTCAGCCAGGCGATCGGCCGGATGCGGGTGGGTCTTGTACAGCAGGCTGGTCCGGCTGTCCTTGGCGGGCAGCCCGGCCAGATCCTGCAATACCTCGGGCAGGCCCCAGGGGTCGTAGCCTGCGCGCGCGGCAAACACGATACCGACGCGATCGGCCTCGAATTCGGCGTTCTTGTCGAGTCCGCGCGCCATGATTTCCGCACCGTTGCCGATCAGGTTCTGCACCACCTGGTCGCTATCTTTCACCTTGTGGCTGGCTGCCTGCCCCAGCGCGCCGATCAGGCTGGACTGCTTGAGCACCTTGAGGTGATGTTTCAGGGTGACGTGCGCAACCTCATGCGCCAGCACACCGGCCAGTTCGGCCTCGTTGCTGAGGCGCCGGTACAGGCCTTTGGTCACGAAGATGTAGCCGCCCGGCGCGGCGAACGCGTTGATGTCCTCGGTGTCGAGGACGCCGAAATGCCAGGTGATGTCCTTGCGTCCGCTCTGCAGCGCCACCCAGTCGCCGACCAGATTGACGTAGCGCTGGAGCTTGTCGTCGCGCACCAGCGGCACGGCGCCCAGGAGATTGCCCGCGATCTGCCTGCCGATGCGCGTTTCCTCTGCGGGCGAGTAATCGCCGAACAGCGCAAATCCCAGTTGACCGGCATCGATTTTCGGTTTGGGCTGCGGCGCAGCATTTTGCGACGCATCCGGCGCCGGTTGCGTCTGCTTGCCCTTGTTCAGTTCCTGGTTGATGCCTTCCTCGAGCAGTTTGCCGAAGTCGAATGCCGCTGCCACCCCGCTGAACGACACCAGCGAAATGGCCAGAACCATCAATTTGAGTTTCATCAGTTGGCCTCCCAGGGCGATGAGGTCTGCGCTGGCTGCGGCGCCGGCAGGGCCGCAACATTGGCCGTCTTCAGTCCCGCCTGGGCCGCAAAGCTGCGGGCCTGCGCGGGCGTTGCCTGCCAGGCATTCAGCTTGGCCAGTTCCTCGCCATTGAACTTGGCCTGTTTCAGGTCTTCGTCGTTCAGACCGCGCAGCCCGGCCACGGCGACCACGCGGCTGGGATCGGATCGGGTGGTGGCGGCGCCCACCACGTCGCCCAGTCCGGCGCCGCCCAGGCCCCCTGCCCCGGCACGCACCGAGAGCAGGCGGATCCAGCCGGTCGATTTGCCCGAGGTCACGCGCAGCCAGCCCCCCTGCTTGGCGAGGATGTTAACGCTGGCGCCCTTGGGCACGCTCGCCGCCACCTTCGACGCCGCGCTCGG
>DATCTE010000006.1:0-3486 GCA_036568085.1 Thiobacillus sp. | reverse complement strand
GACCGAGGTCGAGCCGAACATCAAGTCCGGCGCGTCGCTGGTGTTCGCGCACGGCTTCAACGTGCACTACGGCCTGGTCACGCCGCGCGCGGACCTCGATGTCTGGATGGTCGCCCCCAAGGCGCCCGGCCACACGGTGCGCGGCACCTACACCCAGGGCGGCGGCGTGCCGCACCTGATCGCGATCGCGCAGGACAAGTCCGGCAAGGCCCGCGATCTGGCCCTGTCCTATGCGGCAGCCAACGGCGGCACCAAGGGCGGCGTGATCGAGACCAGCTTCCGCGAAGAAACCGAGACCGACCTGTTCGGCGAACAGGCCGTGCTGTGCGGCGGCTGCGTCGACCTGGTGAAGGCCGGCTTCGAAACCCTGACCGAAGCGGGCTACGCGCCGGAAATGGCCTACTTCGAGTGCCTGCACGAGCTGAAGCTGATCGTCGACCTGATGTATGAAGGCGGCATCGCCAACATGAACTACTCGATCTCCAACAACGCGGAGTACGGCGAATACGTGACCGGCCCCAAGGTCATCAACGCGCAGTCGAAAGCCGCAATGAAGGAATGCCTCGACAACATCCAGAACGGCAACTACGCCAAGCAGTTCATCCTCGAAGGCCGCACCAACTACCCCGAGATGACCGCGCGTCGCCGCCTGAACGCCGAGCATCAAATTGAAGTCGTCGGCGCCAAGCTGCGCGCGATGATGCCCTGGATCAGCAAGAACAAGCTGGTCGATCAATCCAAAAACTGAGGATCTAGGAGATAGGGGCTAGGGTTTAGGGAGCGTGCGGCTGCGCCGCGCCTCCTTTTTCTAGCCCCTAGTTCCTAATTCCTGGCCCCCTACACATGACCCATCCCCTCATCGCCCGCGAGGGCTGGCTGGTCCTCCTGGCTGCGTTTGCGGCCGCATTGATCGCAACCTGGCTGATCGGCTGGTGGTCGATTCCGTTCTGGATCTGGGCGGTGTTCGCGCTGCAGTTCTTCCGCGACCCGGCGCGGGTGCCGCCGGCCGACGCCGACGCGGTGATCTCGCCGGCCGACGGCCGCATCGTCTCGGTGGAGAAGGTGCGCGACGACTATCTGGATCGCGAGGCGCTGAAGATCAGCGTGTTCATGAACGTGTTCAACGTGCATTCGAACAAGAGCCCGGTCGACGGCGAGGTCAAGGGCCGCTGGTACAGCCCGGGCAGCTTCGTCAACGCCGACCTCGACAAGGCGTCCACCGAAAACGAGCGCAACGCGATCTGGATCCAGAGCGCACGCGGCGACGTCACCTCGGTGCAGATCGCCGGGCTGATCGCGCGGCGCATCCTGTGCTACGTGCGCACCGGCGACAAACTGGCCCGCGGCCAGCGCTACGGCTTCATCCGCTTCGGCTCGCGGGTGGATGTCTACCTGCCGACGACTGCACGCGCCGAGGTCTCGATCGGGCAAAAAGTCACCGGCGGGCGTACCATACTGGCTCGCTGGTAACCCCCTCGCTGGTAATCGCTGCCCCCTATGCTCGACTTCCATCACCGCAAGACCGAACCGAAGCGCCGGATGCGTGATCGCGGCATCTATCTGCTGCCCAACCTGTTCACCACCGGTGCGCTGTTCGCCGGCTTCTTCGCCATTGTGCAGGCGATGAACGGCCGCTTCGAACTCTCGGCGGTGGCCATCTTCATCGCCATGGTGCTCGACGGCCTCGACGGCCGCGTCGCGCGCATGACGCACACCCAGAGCGCCTTCGGCGCCGAGTTCGACAGCCTGTCCGACATGGTGTCGTTCGGCGTGGCACCCGCGCTGGTGATCTACGAGTTCGCCTTGCAGGGCATGGGCAAGCTCGGCTGGATCGCAGCCTTCGTCTATTGCGCCGGCGCAGCGCTGCGGCTGGCGCGCTTCAATACCCAGCTGGATGTCGTGACCGACAAGCGCTTCTTTCAGGGCCTCCCCAGCCCGTCGGCGGCGGCGCTGGTGGCGGGTTTCGTCTGGGTGATGGTCGAGTATGACGTGGCGGGTCATGACGTGCGCTGGCTGGCCGCAGTGATCGCGCTGTTCGGCGGGCTCACCATGGTCAGCAACTTCCGCTACTACAGCGGCAAGGAAATCAATCTTCGCAAGAGCGTGCCGTTCTTCGTCATCCTGCTGGTGGTCCTGGCCTTCATCCTGGTGTCGACCAGCCCGCCCGAAGTGCTGTTCGGCGTGTTCCTGTTGTATGGCCTGTCCGGGTATGTCGATGCCCTGTTGCGGCGAATCCGCCACAAAAAACCGATGCAAGCGGCGGCCCCCTTGCAGGGCGGCGAAAAATAGATAGAATTTGGACCATGTCTAATCAGTCGCACCCGTCCTATCTCCTCTGCCTGTCGAACGTCCTGTTCGGCAGCCTGCTGCTGCGCGTCGCGCGCACATACTGAACCCCCTCCCCCCGCAGTACCCCGCGCCGCCTGCTTCTCGCGGCAACCCCTATATAATGCGTCGGCCCGAGACGCCATCGAAATCGGCCCGACCCTCCATGGAGCCTGCCATGAATGACCGTTTGTTTATTTTCGACACCACCTTGCGCGACGGCGAGCAAAGCCCCGGCGCGTCGATGACCCGGGACGAGAAAGTCCGCATCGCGCGCCAGCTGGAAAAGCTCGGCGTTGACGTGATCGAGGCGGGGTTCGCCGCCGCCAGCCCGGGCGATGCCGAGGCGATCCGCACGATTGCCGAAACGATCCAGAACTCGACCGTGTGCTCGCTGGCACGCGCCAACGAGCGTGACATCCACGCGGCGGGCGGTGCGATCAAACCGGCCAAGTCGGGCCGCATCCACACCTTCATCGCCACCAGCCCTATCCACATGGAAAAGAAGCTGCGCATGCAGCCGGACCAGGTGGTCGAGGCTGCAGTGAAGGCGGTCAGGCTCGCGCTCGAATACACCGACGACGTCGAGTTTTCGGCCGAGGACGCGGTGCGTTCCGACATGGATTTCCTCGTCCGCATCTTCGACGAGGTGATCAAGGCCGGTGCCAAAACCATCAACGTGCCCGACACCGTCGGCTATTCGATCCCGGCCCTGTGGGGCGAGCGCATGAAGCAGCTGATCGAGCGCGTGCCCGGCGCCGACAAGGTCATCTGGTCGACCCACTGCCACAACGATCTCGGCATGGCGGTCGCCAATTCGCTCGCCGCGGTGATGAACGGCGCGCGCCAGGTCGAATGCACCATCAACGGCCTCGGCGAGCGTGCCGGCAACGCCTCGCTGGAGGAGATCGTGATGGCGGTGCGCACCCGCAAGGACGTGTTCCAGTGCGACACGCGCATCGACGCCACGCAGATCGTGCCGGCGTCCAAGCTGGTCTCCACCATCACCGGCTACCCGGTGCAGCCGAACAAGGCCATCGTCGGCGCCAACGCCTTTGCCCACGAGTCCGGCATCCACCAGGACGGCGTGCTGAAGCACCGCGAGACCTACGAAATC
This sequence comes from Thiobacillus sp., assembly GCA_036568085.1. Taxonomy (GTDB): domain Bacteria; phylum Pseudomonadota; class Gammaproteobacteria; order Burkholderiales; family Thiobacillaceae; genus Thiobacillus. The sequence goes on along the minus strand of DATCTE010000006.1, from coordinate 44 downwards.
ATGCGGGCCGAAGACGTGGGCTGGAACGCCAACCGCCTGACGCT
>DATCTE010000005.1:0-5960 GCA_036568085.1 Thiobacillus sp. | reverse complement strand
CCTGCTGGCGCGCGACGTCATCGAGGAAGCGACCGACATCGCCTTCTCCGAATACCTGCTCGAAAGCGCCGACGTCGCCGTCGTTCCCGGCTCGGCCTTCGGCGCCGAAGGCTACATCCGCCTGTCGTTCGCCACCTCGCACGCCAACCTGGAAAAGGCGCTCAAGCGCATCGCCGCCGCGCTGGCCTGAGCCAACCTTGATTGGTAGCGGCTTCCGGTAGGTTCAGACGCAATCAGAAGCCCATTATTAGGGCCTGTTAACACGCATTTCACGCAGTTGCGAAATGAGCGTTAACAGGCCCTAAACTTTATGCTGGGAATTTTCAGGACTCACCTGTTCGGCCCATGGATACGAGATGTGGTTCGACAGGCTCACCACGAACGGGCTGGAAACCACACCCCAGCCTGTTTGAGTGCAGCGGTTGCACTCTACGTCCCCTAGCCGAACCCTTCCCGCCAAGCCCGTTCGCCCTGAGCTCGTCGAAGGGCTGCCCGCCGAGGACCTCACCAACTGGCTTGCGCGAGCCGTCCAGGAAATAAAGAACACCCCAGCTCCACCCACGGCTGGCCTTAAAATACCCGCATGCGTCCCCCCGCCCTGCCCCCGACACGCGGCATTCATTCCCCGAAAGGTACGCTGAGCTGGCTGATCCAGCTCGGCTACACCACCTGGCGCCTGTTCAAGCAGAACGGCCTGCAGAACCACGCCGCGGCGACGGCATTCTATTTCCTGCTGTCGGCCACCCCGCTGCTGCTGCTGCTGAGCTACGCCCTGCGGCTGCTGGGGCACATCGCCGAGAACTCGGTGCCCGCCACCATCCTGATGGCCGCGCTCTACAACCAGCTGCAGCTGGAGCAGCTCACCGCACTCGGCTTCATTCCGCGCCAGACCCAGCTCACCGCCGGCGGCGTCGGCCTCGTCACCCTGCTGCTGTCGTCGCGCGGACTGGTGAACACGATGCAGGGCACGTTCAGCATCATTTTCCCCAACCAGACCAAGCGCAATCTGGTGGTGTCGTGGGTGTTGCCGCTGATCATCCTGCCGGTGCTGTTCCTGCTGATGGGGCTGGCTGCGCTGGCCCAGGTGACGCTGAGTTTCCTGGCGCAGAACGACTTCATCGGCACCGGCAACGCGCTCGTCCTGCAGGCGCTCAACTCGCTGTTCGGCTTTGCCATGGTGTGGGCGCTGCTGTTCGTCGCCTACTGGCGGCTGCCGCGCCGCCATCCGCGCGCGCGCGACGCCGCCGTGTTCGCACTGGCCGCGACCGCGAGCCTGGGCCTGCTGCTCGCGCTGTTCAGCGCCTTCTTCAAGCTGGAGAGCTACCACAGCCTGTACGGTGCCCTCGGCGGCGTGGTGTTCGTGCTGATCGGCGGCTATTTCGCCTTCCTGCTGATCTACCTGTGGGCGCAGGCGCTGTACGCCTGGGGCAAGGCCGACATCACCGCGCTGGAAAAGCTGTTCCTCGGCGGCAGCGGCGAAGGCGCCAGCAAGCTCGAAGGCTACGTCTTCGCCGACGCCCACCGCCTGCTGGAAAAATACGGCCAGATCCACCCGGCAGGCCATACCCTGATCGAGGAAGGCGCCGACTCGCGCACCGCCTACTTCCTCTACGCCGGCCGGGCGCGCGTCTACAAGAACACCGACGGCGGGCGCCGCCCCCTCGGCGAACTCAACGAAGGCCAGCTGTTCGGCGAAATGGCCTATCTGCTGAACGAGAAACGCACCGCCTCGGTCGTCGCCGACGGCGAGATCACCGTACTGGCGCTGCCGCCGGAGACGCTGGAAGAGCTGATGCGCCATTCCGCCCCGCTGTCGCGCCGCATCATCGACACCCTGTGCCAGCGGCTGGAGCGGATGAACCTGGCGAACCCGGGCTGATCGGATATACTGTATACATATACAGTATTAGCTGACATCAGTCGTCACCCCGGCGTACCCCCATTCGGGGGCAAGCGCCGGGATGGCGATTCAGTGTTCCCCTGGAGCACGCCATGGCCTTGCATTCGCTTTACGTCGATCTCAATTCCTTTTTCGCGTCGGTCGAGCAGCAGCTGCGCCCCGAACTGCGCGGACGGCCGGTCGGCGTGCTGCCGGTGATGGCCGACACCACCTGCTGCATCGCCGCCAGCATCGACGCCAAGCGCTTCGGCATCAAGACCGGCACCGCGGTATGGCAGGCCCGCAAGCTCTGCAATGACATCGTGTTCGTGCAGGCACGGCCTTCGACCTACGTGGAAATCCACCATCGCATCGTTACCGCGGTGGAATCCTGCACGCCCGTCAGCGACGTGCTCTCCATCGACGAAATGGCCTGCGACCTGATGGGCAGCGACCGCGAGGAAGCCAAGGCCATCAAACTGGGCAAGCAGATCAAGCAGGCGATCTACGACCAGGTCGGCGAGGTCCTGCACAGCTCGGTCGGCATCGCGCCCAACCGCTTCCTCGCCAAGACTGCCTCCAACATGCAGAAGCCCAACGGCCTCGTCGTGATCCGCCAGGACGAGCTGCCCGGGCGGCTGTACGGCCTCAGGCTCGGCTCACTGACCGGCATCGGCCGCGCCATGGAACAACGCCTCGACCAGCTCGGCATCCGCACCGTCGAGCAGCTCTGCACCGCCAGCAAGGACACCCTGCGCCACGCCTGGGGCGGCATCGAAGGCGAACGCTTTTATGCCAAGCTGCGCGGCGAGGTAATGGCGTCCGCCCCCACGCAGCGTTCCAGCATCGGCCATTCGCACGTGCTCGCCCCCGAGCTGCGCGATCCGCACAACGCCCTCGCCGTGCTCAAGCGCCTGCTGCACAAGGCCGCCATGCGGCTGCGCCACTACGGCTACTGCGCCGGTACCCTGAGCCTGCACCTGCATTACCTGAAGACCGACGCCGGCCACCCCCGCTGGGTCGACCAGGCGCGCTTCTCGCCGCACGCCGACACCCTCAAGTTCAACCCCGTGCTGGCCGAACTGTGGCAGCGCCGCCCGCCCGATCCCGGCCCCATCCTCAAGGTCGGCGTCACCCTGTCCGACCTCGTCGAGCACAGCCAGGTCACGCGCGACCTGTTCGACCCCGACGACCAGCACGAACCCCTCAACAGCGTGCTCGACCGGATCAACCAGCGCTACGGCCCCAACACCCTGTACTTCGGCGGCGCCCACAGTGGCCGCGGCGCCGCGCCGATGCGCATCGCCTTCAGTCATGTGCCCGAGTTGCAGGTGGAAAGTGACGGATAGCAAAACACCAGGAAGAGCGCCTATAGTTGAGCCTGGTTTTTCACAACAACATAAGGGGAACGCAATGCTCAAGCTCATATTGGCGTGCTTGCTGGTCTATGGCACAGCACATGCGTCCGACCTCAAGACCCTCATCCCGCCCAGCAATAACGCGCCTCAATGTGTGGCGCTCAAAGACCAGGACAAGGGCACGATAGAGCGGAGTGGATGCTGTTCTCACCACGGCGGCGTGTGTGGATGTTCAGGCGGAAGACAGCAATGCTGCGACGGAGCGCTATCGCCAAGCTGTCTCTGTAACAAGGAAGAGAACAACGCAACCAACTAGGGGGCGGGCATTATCTTTTCAGCCTACTCCAAGCACTAACTTCGTCCAATCTAAATTATCTGCACATATTAAATGGCGAATAATTCTCGAGGCCAAGCATTCATATTCAGGGAATTTTTTTCGAACCGCTTCAATTTCAATAGCTTTATTTCCACAAAGTTCACCGCTATGAGCGACTTGGCTTCTGTAGTCATACAAATCTCTCAGTTGCCCATAAATAACCTGTCTTTCTTCGGGGGTAGTTCCAATAAGCCAGCTCCCTCGAAGACGGAAAGTTAATGAAAGCTGATCGTTTTTTTTATTGTCTGCAAGTAGCGCCATTTCCAATGCGATACCAAGATCAAGAATTTTGTCTTCGATCTGCTCTCTACGCTTCCCCTGAGATAAGCGAGATAAAACCCGGACCATTCTTGATTGTCTATTCGTCGTTAACTTGTCGTATGCGTGGATTAGGTCATTAACTTCATTCGCACAAGTTGCTGGTAGTGTCGAAAACCCATATCCGAAAATGTCATACAAAGGTGCACCACCGCCTGATCCTCCGAATATGCCAAAGGGCATTTCTGGCAACGTGTACGAAGTCGAGAAGTAAGGTATGCACGAGATGCCATCAAGAGCATTTAGCAATAGTGCTACTTCGTGCAGCAATGCTGATGATTCAAAAAATTGCTTGTTATCCGCCAGAAAATCTTCATCCGCACTTATTTTATTAATCTCAAATGTGCAGGTTATGGCCGCTTTAGGTTTGGGTGTTGGGTGGCCAAATAAAGGAAAATCATGTTTTGAATATTGTTCTTTTTCCCTAGAGAATGGCATTTCCTCGATAGGTAATATTCTTATTCCATTTTCCAGTTCAATTGGTTTTTCTACATTAATTCCAAGCACCCATAGGGCATTAATGACTGGTGCAGTTTCCGAGTCAAGAAACCTATTCAGATTAATCTCTGTGGACTCCTGACCGTATTCGTTGATCGCCCATAAAAACCAAATTGCAAGTGTCTGAGTTTGAAAAATTGCGGCACTACAACCCTTTGATATCAAGCGCCCATTCAAAGCTTGTACCCTTGGATCTTGTTCTAAGCGCGTTAGGACATTTTCATAAACCCCTCCCTTCTCTATAAATCTTAAATAATAAAAATAGAGATGGGTCTCTATGTCATGCACTACTGCTACCTTTTCTAGTTTAGGTTTTGGGATGTGTATATGGCCGATATCCATTGCTTAACCTCTAAGTTGATAGGAGTGCACTGGTGTGCTTAGTTCGCAAAGCGCTATTGGAGCCGAGCGATAAGTGGTCCGCTTCGCAATTAAACCAAACGCCGACGCTGTCCATTTTCCATCTAATAAACGCCAAAATGAAAAGCCTCGCATCGCTGCGAGGCTTTTCGTATCTTGGCTCCCCGACCCCGACCCGGACTCGAACCAGGGATCAGTGGATCACAGCTGCCTGGCACTCATGCCTTGTACCATTTCGATATACAGCGACTCCACACGCTCCCGTGCCCACGGGGTACGTCGAAGAAACTTGAGGCTCGACGCAATACTCGGGTCATGGGTGAAGCAGCGGATCTCGATTTTCCGCCCCAACGCATCCCAGCCATAGAACGAAACCAGTTCGTTCAATAACTGTTCAAGCGTGACACCGTGTAGTGGATTGTTGGGCTGAATCTCTTGCATGGTTTTAGACCCTATCAGGCTTCGGTAGGGTCCACTGGGCCAGCGTGCGCATCCGGTCCAGCTTCTCGACGACCGCCTGATAGAGATCCTGGTCGGCATCGGGGTTGCGATCGGGGTGATGGGCGCTACGGATCTTCTTCAGCGCAGTCATATCGTCGGGCAGGTCATGCACCCGGGTCACCCGGTCGCCGTTCTTCTCCATCTCGCGCTGAAGCTCGGCCTCTGCGCCTGCGCGGGTGTCGTGCAACCTTTTACTGCCAAGACGCCAACCCTCCTGGGTCTTGCGCGGAGAGTGGGTTTTCTCGCCATCGAACCAGATCCATTTGCCGGTATCAGAATCCAGTTCAAAACGAACGGTGGTGATGCCGTAGGTGTAAACGGGTGGCTTGAGGTCCCTGGCGAACATCTTGAACGTTCCGACTGTACCCACGCTAGCAAGGTAATACGCGCCCGCCTCGTGGGGGCAGAACGCGCTGCTGGGCGTTGGCACAGGCTTGCTGTCGTTAGGTAACGAATCCCCTTCAGCCTTGCGGCTGGCGAGCCATGCTGCTCGGCGTTGTGCGTTGGTCACGGGTATTGCTCCTTGATTTTGGTTAAACCCACTGGGATCACCCCTCGCTGAAGGGATCACCCGCTGGACTTTTCGTCCGCCAGGACATCTTCGATCCAAGCCCAGCCGGACGCCATATGGACCCACAGCGCCTGCCGAGCCTGGCCGGACCCCTGAAAC
>DATCTE010000004.1:0-6391 GCA_036568085.1 Thiobacillus sp. | reverse complement strand
CCTGTTTCTCCAAGCCGCAGCAGCGCTACGCCATGAAGCAGATGCTGGCCGAGCAGGAAAAGGCCCACCCGCGCATCTTCAACAGCCTGTTGACGGCGATGCGGCCACTGATGGCCGAACCCCCCGGCTGATTTCCGGCAGCCGCCGTTTGCCCGTAGAATCAAGCCTTTGTTTTGATTGAAATTTCCATACTGAGACCAAGGTTATGACGGCTTCCTTCATCCCTCCCAAGCGCATCCTCATGGGCCCCGGCCCCTCCGACGTGCCGCAGCGCGTGCTCGACGCGATGGCGCGCCCGACCATCGGCCACCTTGATCCGGCCTTCGTCGAGCTGATGGAGCAGATCAAGTCGATGTTGCGCATGGCGTTCCAGACCGAGAACGCGCTGACCTTCCCGGTCTCGGCGCCCGGCTCGGCGGGGATGGAAATGTGCTTCGTCAACCTGGTGGAACCGGGCGACAAGGTGATCGTCTGCCGCAACGGCGTGTTCGGCGGACGCATGCTGGAAAACGTGAAGCGCACCGGCGGCGTGCCGGTGATCGTCGACGACGCCTGGGGCAAGCCGGTCGATCCGCAGAAAGTGCGCGACGCCTTCAAGGCGAATCCTGATGCAAAAGTGCTCGCCTTCGTCCATGCCGAAACCTCGACCGGCGCGCAGTCGGATGCGGAGACACTCGCCAAAATCGCGCAGGAGCATGGCGCTCTGACCATCATGGACTGCGTCACCAGCCTCGCCGGCACGCCGGTGTACCTGGACAAATGGGGCATCGACGCGGCCTATTCCGGCAGCCAGAAATGCCTGTCGTGCACGCCGGGCCTGTCGCCGGTGTCGTTCTCGGAACGCGCCATCGCCCGCATCAAGGCGCGCACCACCCCCGTGCAGAGCTGGTTCCTCGATCTGAATCTGGTGCTCGGCTACTGGCAGTCCGCCGGCAAGCGCACCTACCACCACACTGCGCCGATCAATCCGATGTATGGCCTGCACGAGTCTCTGGTGATACTCGAAGAAGAAGGCCTGGAAAATGCCTGGGCGCGCCACCGCGCGATGCACGAAAAACTCAAGGCTGGCCTCGAAGGCATGGGCTTGAAATACGTGGTCGAGGAATCCGCCCGCCTGCCGCAGCTCAACTCGATCTACGTGCCCGAAGGCGTCGACGAGGCAGCGATCCGCGCCCGCCTGCTGAACGAGTTCAACCTGGAAATCGGCGCCGGCCTCGGCGACATGGCCGGCAAGATCTGGCGCATCGGCCTGATGGGCTATTCGGCCAAACAGGAAAATGTCGACACCTGCCTGAAGGCGCTGAAAGCCTGCCTGGCCTGACGCGATGCAGGCCGGGCGGGGCGAAGACGCTTCGCATTCGACACGCCCGGCCAGACCAGGCGGATAATCCAGTCAGGCTCCCCTTCCCCACGAGGACATGCGATGAAAGCCTACTTGATCGATGCCAACCGGCAAACCGTCACCGCGGTCGACATCGCCGATGGACTAAACGGCATCCGGCGACTGATCGGTTATGACTCGGTCGACTCGGAGGAAGTCGATGCCAGCGGCGACCGCCTGTTCTTCGACGAAGGCTGCTTCCTGCGCGACCAGACCGGCAAGGGCCGCTTCAAGCTCGACAACCTGGTGCCGGTGGCAGACAAGGCGGTGGTGGCCGGTTCAAGCGACGACGGCGTCACCCTGACCGATGCCGCTGCCCAATTGGCGGATTTGCAGCGCCGCATCACCTGGTTGTAAACGGTCGACGCATTCAGCGCCCAGCCGGCCGGTTCACCTCGTTATGGTTCAGCCCTGACGCCCCAAAGCACGGTCGCGGCAGAGACGATGGCAGCGCGCCGTCAGACCCATCCCATCAGCAGCAGCACGATCAGAATAACGACAAGTAGTCCGACGCCGCCGCTCGGGCCGTAACCCCAGCCACGGCTGTAAGGCCAGGCGGGGATCGCGCCAATCAGGATCAGGATCAACACGATCAACAGTATGGTTCCGATGCTCATGATTCATTCCTTGTGTGTCGCAGCTCACCTACCCACCCAGGCCACCGCCGGAAAAATAGCCCAGTTTCTGTTTCTCCTCTTCGGTACACGCGTCGTTCAGACACAGGAACGCGGTCCCGTTATCGTCAAGGCTGGCGAGGTTGATATCGGGCTCCTCGAAGCCGTCGGCTTCAGTAAAGATGAAGTGGTAGGCATCGCCGACCTGCAATTCCAGTACCCCTTCGTTGCTCTCGCCATAGTCATGCCAGCGGTCACCCTTCCCCCCCGGAATTGCGGGAGCCGACTTGCCGTTCGTGTCGTCTTTCCAGGCGACGATGACCGGGCGGTCCAGCATTTCGCCGGCTTTATCAACGGCGGCTCGGCGCGCTTGCAAAAAATTATTCACGTCGTTATCCGGTAATGCGATTCTTTGCATGCTGGTCTCCTGTGCCTGTGAATGTCATTCGCCTTTCTCGATCAAGAACGGGCAATGCCATCTTGGCTCGTTCGACGTGAAAGGCAGGTAGGATTCGGCCTATGTGCATGCAGGCGTCGGCTGAAAGTCGGGCGCGGCTGAGCTAACGGGGCGCCCAGCCCACGGCTGCCGCCGCCCGAACGGCGGCGGGGCACAGATACTCAACAGGCGAAAGGCGGAACCCTGGCGACAGACCAGCTCAAGGCCGCGCGGGTTGGGGCATGAGCGACCTACAATCCCAGCCGCTGCCAGATCGTCGTGCTCGGCCCGGCCTGGTTCATGGTGTAGAAATGCAGGCCCGGCGCGCCGCCGGCAAGCAGGCGGTCGCACAGATCGGTCACCACATCCAGCCCGAAGGCGCGGATCGACGCCAGATCGTCGCCATAGCTCTCCAGCTTCTTTCTCAGCCAGCGCGGGATTTCGGCGCCGCAGGCGTCGGAGAAGCGCGCCAGCTGCACGTAGTTGCCGATCGGCATGATGCCGGGGACGATGGGAATGTCGACGCCCAGCGCGCGCGCGTCTTCGACGAAGTTGAAGTAGGCGTCGGCGTTGAAGAAATACTGCGTGATCGCGGAGTCGGCGCCGGCGTCGACCTTGCGCTTGAAGTTGGCCAGATCCTCGGTGCAGGAACGCGCCTGCGGGTGGATTTCGGGATAGGCGGCGACTTCGATCTCGAACCAGTCGCCGGTCTCCTTGCGGATGAAGGCCACCAGTTCGTTGGCGTAGTTGAACTCGCCGGCATCCATGGTGCCCGAGGGCAGGTCGCCGCGCAGCGCGACCAGATGGCGGATGCCCTGGCTTTTGTATGCGTTGAGGATCTCGCGGATGCTCTCTTCGGTCGAGCCGATGCACGACAGGTGCGGCGCGGCTTCCGAGCCGGAGGCTTGGATCTCGCGCACGGTTTCCAGTGTGCGGTCGCGGGTCGATCCGCCGGCGCCAAAGGTCACGGAAAAGAACTTGGGTTTGAGTTGCGCCAGCTGCTCGCGCGTGGCGCGCAGCTTCTCGGCGCCTTCCGCCGTCTTGGGCGGGAAGAATTCAAAGCTGAATGTGCGTTCGGTCATACATCAACCTTTTTTGTTGGGGATGAGCGCGGACAGCGCCCAGGCGATCACGCCGTACAGGATCGCGCCGACCATCGCCGACACAAGGCCCTGCACCTGAAAGCCGGGCAACAGCGCACTGGCGAGCCAGAACAGCAGGCCGTTCAGCACCAGGTAGAAGATGCCCAGCGTCAGCACCGTGATCGGGAGCGTGAGGAGCGCCAGCACCGGCCGCACCAGCGTGTTGATGAAGCCGAGCACCAGTGCGGCCAGCAGCGCCGTGCCGAAGCCCGACACCTGAATGGTGGGCAGCAGCCAGGTCACCGCCAGCAGGGCGACGGCATTCAGTATCCACAGCAGCAGCAGACGCATGGCATGCTCCTTTCAGGTGAGGTCGATCAGTAGCGGTAATGCTCGGCCTTGTAGGGACCCGTCTTCGGCACGCCGATGTAGGCCGCCTGCTGGTCACTCAGCTCGGTCAGCTGCGCATTGAGTTTCTTCAACTGCAGGCGCGCGACCTTCTCGTCGAGGTGCTTGGGCAGGGTGTAGACGCCGACGGGGTATTTGCCGGAGTCGCGCTCCTGCCACAGCTCGATCTGCGCGATGGTCTGGTTGGCGAACGACGACGACATCACGTACGAGGGATGGCCGGTGGCGCAGCCCAGGTTCACCAGGCGGCCCTTGGCCAGCAGGATGATGCGCTTGCCGTCGGGGAAGATGATGTGGTCGACCTGCGGCTTGATCTCTTCCCACTGGTATTTCTCGACCGAGGCGACGTCGATCTCGTTGTCGAAGTGACCGATGTTGCAGACGATGGCCTGGTCCTTCATCTTCGCCATGTGGTCGTGGTTGATGACGTGGAAGTTGCCGGTGGCGGTGACGAAAATGTCGGCCTTGTCGGCGGCGTATTCCATGGTCACCACGCGGTAGCCTTCCATCGCCGCCTGCAGCGCGCAGATCGGGTCGATCTCGGTCACCCAGACCTGGGCGGAAAGCGCGCGCAGCGCCTGCGCCGAACCCTTGCCGACGTCGCCGTAGCCTGCAACCACCGCGACCTTGCCGGCCACCATCACGTCAGTGGCACGCTTGATGCCGTCGACCAGCGATTCGCGACAGCCGTACAGGTTGTCGAACTTCGACTTGGTGACCGAATCGTTGACGTTGATCGCCGGGAACTTGAGTTCACCGCGTGCGTGCATCTGGTACAGGCGGTGCACCCCCGTGGTGGTTTCTTCGGTCACGCCCTTCACCGCCGCGAGGCGCACCGAGTACCAGGTCGGGTCGGTCGCCAGCTTGGCCTTGATCGCCGCATACAGCACGTGCTCTTCTTCGCTGGTCGGGTTGGCCAGTACGGCGATGTCCTTCTCGGCTCGCGCGCCCAGATGCAGCAGCAGGGTGGCATCGCCGCCGTCGTCGAGGATCATGTTGGAGTAGCCGCCGTCGGTCCACTCGAAAATGCGGTGGGTGTAGTCCCAGTAGTCGGTGAGCGATTCGCCCTTGACCGCGAACACTGGAATGCCGTCCTTGGCGATCGCGGCGGCGGCGTGGTCCTGCGTCGAGAAGATGTTGCATGAGGCCCAGCGCACCTGCGCGCCGAGCGCGGTCAGCGTCTCGATCAGCACCGCGGTCTGGATGGTCATGTGCAGCGAACCGGTGATGCGCGCGCCCTTCAGCGGCTGGCTGGCGGCGAACTCCTCGCGGATCGCCATCAGGCCGGGCATTTCGGTTTCGGCGATGCGGATTTCCTTGCGGCCCCAGTCGGCGAGCGCGAGGTCGGCAACGACGAAATCGGAGAAATTGGATACTGCATTCATGGTGAAACTCCTTGAATGACAGCAGGGGTACGCTCGTTTGGCCGCAGCCCCAGCTGCAAGTCAACGAGCGCCGTTGGAACATCGCCTATACCGAGCCTGGCGGGTAAACCGTCGCAGCGCTCCTCGGCACAGGGGGGCGAAATACTCGCCCGAAAAGGAAAGCGGATTATAACCCTGCGGCCGCCTTCAGCGCAGCCGCCTTGTCCGTCACTTCCCAGGTGAAATCCGGCTCGTCGCGGCCGAAGTGGCCGTAGCTCGCGGTACGCGTATAGATCGGACGCAACAGGTCGAGCATGTTGACGATGCCCTTGGGGCGCAGGTCGAAGTGGGCGTGGATCAGTTCGACGATCTTCGCTTCGGGAATCTTGCCAGTGCCGAAGGTGTCGACCATCAGCGAGGTGGGCTTGGCCACACCGATCGCGTAGCTCACCTGCACCATGCACTTCTCGGCCAGCCCGGCGGCGACAATGTTCTTCGCCACATAGCGCCCGGCGTAGGCGGCCGAGCGGTCGACCTTGGACGGGTCCTTGCCGGAGAAGGCGCCGCCGCCGTGCGGGGAGGCGCCGCCGTAGGTGTCGACGATGATCTTGCGGCCGGTGAGGCCGGCGTCGCCCATCGGGCCGCCGACGACGAAGCGCCCGGTGGGGTTGACCAGATAGCGCGTGTCAGCGGTCAGCATCTCTTTCGGCAGCACCGGCTTGATGATTTCCTCGATGACCGCTTCGGACAACTGGGCATGCGAGACTTCCGGGTGATGCTGGGTGGAAAGCACGACGGTATCGATGGAGTGGGGCTTGCCGTCGACGTAGCGGATCGACACCTGCGATTTGGCGTCCGGACGCAGCCACGGCAGGCGACCATCCTTGCGCAGTTCGGACTGGCGCTCGGTGAGGCGGTGCGCGAGGTGAATCGGCATCGGCATCAGCACCGGCGTTTCGTTGCAGGCATAGCCGAACATCAGGCCCTGGTCGCCGGCGCCCTGCTCCTTGTGCAGGCCCTGCCCCTCGGTCACGCCTTGCGAGATGTCGGGGCTCTGCTTGCAGATCGACACGAGGACCGCGCAGTTGTCGTAGTGGAAGCCCATC
>DATCTE010000003.1:0-2197 GCA_036568085.1 Thiobacillus sp. | reverse complement strand
AGGCGGGTGAAGCCCTCGCGGAAGCGCTGCACCCGGCCGCCCTCGTGGTCGACGCCGATCAGCAGCGGTGCGGACTTGAGCGCGTGGATCTCGGCGGTCAACGCCGTCAGCTGTGCCGGGTCGCGGTAGTTGCGGGAAAACAGGATCACGCCGCCGACGAGCGGGTGGCTGAGCCGGCGGCGGTCGTCGTCGGTCAATTCGGTGCCTGCCACGTCGAGCATCAAGGGGCCGAGCGTCATGGGCGCTCCTGATTGAAAAATGGCGTCATGCTGTCTCCAGAATCACATACGCAAGGACGAGATCACCTTCGTCCGACAGTGAAACATGATGCGCCGTGACCTTGCGTGCCGCCAGCCAGTCGGCGAGTTCGGGCGCGCATTCGATCACGGGCTTGCCTTGCGCGTCGCGCAGCACGGCGATGTTGCGCAGCGTGACCGGCGCACGCAGACCGGTTCCGGCCGCCTTGGCGAAGGCCTCCTTGGCGGCGAAGCATTTGGCCACAAACCGGGCCGGATCGCGGCTGGCGCGGTAGCCCGCGAACTCGGCAGGGGCGAGGATGCGGTCCGCATACGGCTCGCCGTAGCGGGCGAGGCCATGGCGGATGCGCCCGGCGTCCAGGAGATCGGTGCCGATGCCGTGGATCATGGCGACACCTTCACCGGCAAGCCTGCGGCACAGATTTTTTCGGCAAAGGCCTCGAGCCATGCGGCGGGCAGTGCTGACAGCCGGCTGGCCTGCGGCTGCATCGAGGGACGCGCCAAGCCATAGAGCAGCACGCCCTGTACGGGAATCTGCTGCTGGCAGATGCGGTCCACCGTGGCCAGATAGGCCGCCTGCTCGGCATCCGAAGGCGGCGCACCGTCCAGCGCGAACACGCAGGTCTGCAGCCAGGTCGGGCACAGCTGCGCGGCCGCGGCCAGGCGCTCGAACTGCTTGTCAGGCGAAATCCGCGTCTGGTTGATGGTGCGCATGCCGCTGGCCGTCGCGCTGTCGAACTTGAACCACACCTCGCCGTTCAGGGACGCCATTTTTCTCAGGCCGTCCTGGACGCGCGGACGGTCGGCCAGGCTGCCGTTGGTGATCAGCACCAGCTTGATTTTCCCCACAAGGTCGAAGTCCGCCATCACCCGGCCGATCAATTCGATGATCTGCGGAAATGTTTTGGCGCTGGTCGGTTCGCCGTTGCCCGACAGCGCAATATCGTTCAGCCGCCTCGCCCCGTCTGGCACGCGCGTTTGCATGAAATCGCCGTGGAGGATGCCGGCGAGCAGGGTGCGCAATTCGGATTCCAGTTGCACCAGATCGATGTCCGGCGCGGTGCCGCGTGTCAGATCGGGCACCTGGCAATACACGCACGCCCAGTTGCAGGCGTTGTTGGGGTTGAGGTTCACACCCACCGACACACCGCCCGCACGGCGCGAGACGACGGGATAGACATACGTCATCCCCGCGCTGTCGCGGTCGTGGTTGGTGAGGGTGAGCTGGGCTGACACGTTGCTGGGCGGGTATTGGACGAACGTGCCATTCTACTTGAGCGGGCATCAAACCATGCCCCACTCGGCTTGTGGGAAAGCCGGGCAGGTCACTGCGACCCGCGGGGTTTCCACATCAGTACGATATAGCGTTGCTTTACCAGTCGTTTGGTTTTCGGGTCGTACACGGGATAGACCTGTTGCCGGGTCTGGTCAGGGACGCCGAACAGGGTTCGTGCCGCGGCGGGGCAGGCAAGCGCGTCGGACTTGCCGAAACTCAGGGTGCCGCATACCGCAAGCTTGTTGCCCGCTTTCAGCGCCTGGGCATCGATCCAGGGGGATTCGGCAAGATCACGCCCGCCAAGATCAAACCCATACAGGCCATGCGGATGGTCAGGCGAATAGAAACTCAGGATGTAGGGCAGGGGAAACGTTCCGGCGGCATATTCGATGGGCTGGCCGTACGTGTCCCGGTACAGGCGCGTCACGTCCTCGGCGATGCTTTGCGGGAGCGCGTAGGCCGGCTTCGCAGGATAGGCACGAACCTGCCTTTCCCAGATTGCGGCCGCCGCGACTGCAACCAGTAGATAGGCCAGCCCGACCGCATGGATTCGCCGTGCAAGTATCCCGCTATCGAAGCGGGCCGGGGTGAGATCGACCAGGGCCCAGCCCAGGAACAGCAGGGCAGGAATCAGCCAGGACGACACGGGGCTGATCCCTTGTAC
>DATCTE010000002.1:0-2224 GCA_036568085.1 Thiobacillus sp. | reverse complement strand
GTGGCCTCGAAAGTCTTGCCCGGAGCCGCAGTGGTGTTTACCGCCACCTTCATGCCGATATGGACAAGGTCAATCTGGTTTTGCGGAACGGTGAAGTCGATTTCCATCGGGTCCAGCTTCTGCACGGTGACGACAGCCGCGCCCGGCGCCAGGTACTGGCCCAGATTCACCTGGCGAATGCCGAGCCGGCCGCTGAAGGGTGCGACGATGGTCTTCTGCGCGATCAGCGCCTTTTGCGCCGCAACCTGCGCCTGCGCGCTCTTGAGGGAGGCCGCGTCGGTGTCGACCACGGCCTGGCTGATGGCCTGTATCGCGAGCTGGGCTTCGTCACGCTTGAGATTGAGCGCGGCCAGTGCGGCCTGCGCTTCGAGTTGCGCCAGCTGCGCCTTCAAGGGTGAGGCATTGAGTTCCACCAGCGGCTGTCCGGCGCGCACCCGGGCGCCCGAATCGAAGCGGATCGCCGTGACCAGGCCGCCAACTTCTGCGCTGAGCGAGGCCTGCTCGCTTGCCCGCAGATTGCCCAGCGCCTCGACCGTCGGCTGCCAGTTCGACTCCGTCGCCACCGTGGTGGACACGGTCTGCGGCGGATTGGACTGGCCTCCAATCGCCTTGGCGATCATGCCGTTCCTGAAGCCCTGAAACCAGCTCACCCCGCCGATAAGTACGGTGGCGATGGTGAGCATGATGAGCATACGCTTGGTGGTGCCTTGGGTCATTTGAAGCTCCAGTACAGGTTTAACGCGCTTGCGTCGGATGGGGATCACTCAGGGACAGGCTGGAGACGGACATCGGGGCTCGACTTTCGGCGGAATTCGTGCCGATCACGCCGCCGCCCATGGCCTGGTACAGCGCGGCACTGTCGGCCAGACGCTGGGCCTGCGCCGCGATCAGGCCGATGCGGGTCTGCTGCGCCTGCTGCTGGGCGACGAGCAGTTGCAGATAGCTGGCCGCGCCTAGCCGATATTGATCCTCGACGAGTCGGAGCGACTGCTGCGCCGAGCTATCGGCTGCCGCCTGCGCCGACAGCGTCTGCGCGTCGTTGTCGAGTGCGCGCAGGACATCGGCCACATTGCGCAACGCCTGCAGCACGGTCTGCTGGTAGTTCGCACCGGCGGCCTGCAGGCTGGCTTGCGCGGCGTTGGCGCCGGCCTTCAGCCCGGCGTTGAACAGCGGTTGCGCGAGCTGGCCGGCAAGGTTCCAGACGAGGGAGCCGGGCCCGAACAACGCCCCGGTGGTCAGCGCCTGCGTGCCGAGGCCGGCGCTGAGGTTGATCTGCGGGTAGAGATTGGACACCGCCACGCCGTATTGCGCGGTGGCCGCGTGCAATAGCGCGGTCGAGGCCTGGACGTCCGGGCGCTGACGCACCAGTGCGGACGGCACGACCATGGGCAGGCGGGCCGGCAGGGTGAATTCGGCCAGGTCGAAGCGCGGAATGTCCGCGGCCCCGGGTGCCTGCCCCAGCAGCACTGCCAGCAGGTGGTCGCTCTGTTGCAACTGGTTGCGCAAGGGCGGCAGGGTGGCGCGGGTCTGCTCCACCTGGGTTTGCAGCGTCAGCACGTCGGCGCGGGCGGCGGCGCCCAGTGCGAAGCGCTTGCGCGCGATGTCGAGCTGGTTCTGCTGCGCCTGCAGGATGGCCTCGGTCGCCTGGATCTGCGCGCCACGTTGCGCCTGGGCAAACGCAGCCGTGGCGATGTTGCCTGCCAGGGTGAGGCGGGCGCCGTCGAACTGGTAGCGCTGAAAATCCACTTGTGCGGCCAGCGCCTCGAGCGTGCGGCGGTTGCCGCCGAACAGGTCGAGGTTGTAATTCACCGCGACACTGGCGTTGTACAGGTTGTAGGTGTTGGCCGCGCTGCCGCTCTGGCCGAAGCTGGAGGGATTGGTCCGGTTGCGGCTGGCGCCCAGTTTGCTGGTTACGGTGGGATAGAGCGTCGATCCGGCCTGCGCCGCATAGGTCTGTTCCGCCTGGCGCAGATTGGCCTGGGCTGCCGCGAGCGACGGGCTGTTCCGCAGTCCCTGGGCGATCAGCGTATCCAGCTTGGCCGAGCCGAACTGCGCCCACCAGTCCTCAGGCACGGCGGCCGCGCTGAAGGACTGCGCGCCGCCCATCGTACCCGGCGCGGAAGCGGTCTGCACCGGCAGGCCTTGCCGGGTGTAGCCTGGCACCGTCGGCGCTGCCGGAGTGCTGAAGTCCGGCCCGACCGTGGTGCAGCCACCCAGCAGTGCG
>DATCTE010000001.1:0-7834 GCA_036568085.1 Thiobacillus sp. | reverse complement strand
CCCCACGGCCCACTTCGGCATGCTGTGCGCCGTCGGCCTGTTTGCCGGCCAGGTATTCGAATTGCTGCTGATGCCTGCGCTGCTCGGCATGCAATTGCGCAAACCGCGGCAAGCCGTCACGGCACCGTGATCTTCAGCGCGCCGAACTCGTCGTTGAACAGCCCGACTTCGTCGCCCGAGGCAAACTGCCAGCCTTCCAGGTGGCCGAAATCGGTGGTGGATCGGGGTTCCAGATCGAGCGTGAAGCGGCGTGCCGTCGATAGCGTGGGATTGCGTACGGCAAGGATCACGGTGAGATAGCGGTCGCTGGTGTTTTCGATCACTGCCACCAGCCCCTTGCCCAGCATCGACGAACGGAAGTTGACGACCACGGGCAAGGCCGGCTTGGCAGCTGCCGCCGCCTGCTGGGCATCGGTTTCCTTGTAGGCCAGCTGCGCTTTCAGCTGTTCGATTTCACGCAGGCTATCGGTGAGCTGGTTGCGCGTCTCGATCAAATAGCGTTCGGTCTGCTGGCGTGTCTCGATCTCCCTGGACAAGCGCCGCTTCACGTCGCCCAGGTCGACGTTGAGCATGAATGCATACAGCGTCAGCCCACATATCAGCAAAACCAGCACGACATTCAGGCCGATCGACACGAACAGCCCGCGCCGCTTCGGCTGAACCGGGGAGGACGCGCCCTGGTCCTTGTCCATGCTCAGCCGGTGTTGCGCATCCCGGAAGCGATGGCATTGATCGAGCGCATCAGCGGCGTCAGCCACGATTCCTGCTCGGCATCCCACACGCTCTCGGAACGGTAACGCTTCAGCATGCGGACCTGGATATGGTTGATCGGGTCCATGTAGGGGCGCCGGCGCGAAAGCGACAAGGACAAGGACTGGTTGTCTTCCAGCAGGGTATCGATCTGCACGATCTGTTTGACCCCGGCCACCGTGAGCGCGAACTCGTCCGCGATCGCGCGATAGATCGTCATGGTGTTGGCGTGGTCGCACAGGCGCGCGTACTCCTCGGCAATCTCCATGTCGGCCTTGGCCAGTGACATCTGCACGTTGGACAGCAGGCCGCGGAAGAACGGCCATTCACGGTGCATCGTCTGCAGATGCGCCAGGCCCTCCGGATGACTGTCGATGAAGCGCTTCAGCGCGCTGCCGATGCCGTACCAGGCAGGCAACGTGTGGCGCGACTGCGCCCAGCCGAATACCCACGGAATGGCGCGGATCGAGCCCAGCGAGCGGTCGGCCTTCTTGCGGTGGGACGGCCGGCTACCGATGTTGAGCAGGCCGATTTCGGTGACCGGCGTGCTTTCGTAGAAGTAGTCGATGAAGCCCGGCATGCCGATCAGCGCACGGTAGGTCGTCTCGCCAGCCGCCGCGATGTCGCGCATCCAGTCGAGGTATTCCTGCGGGTAACGCACCTCGCTGTGCGCCAGCGCGGTCGCGCTGGCCTTCAGGAGGCCGGTGACGCCCATGCCGATTTCGTAGTTGGCGGTCTCGGGATTGCCGTATTTGTAGTACAGCATCTCGCCCTGCTCGGTGAACTTGATCTCGCCGTTCACGGTACCGGGCGGCTGCGACAGGATCGCATCGTAGGTGGGGCCGCCGCCGCGTCCCACCGTGCCGCCGCGTCCGTGGAACAGACGGCATTCGACACCGAAATGCTGCGTCAACGCGATGATGGAAAGCTGCGCCTGATAGAGGTTCCAGTTCGACGCCAGGATGCCGCCGTCCTTGCAGGAATCCGAATAACCGAGCATGACTTCCTGGTGGTTGCCGTTGGCGGCCACCAAGGCGCGATACACCTTGTTCGACAGCAGCTGGTCGAGGACGGCCTGGCTTCGCTGCAGGTCGTCCACCGTCTCGAACAGGGGTGCGACCTGGATGCGGCAGAACCAGTCGCGGCCGTTGTGGCCGCACAGGCCGACCAGCCGCGCCAGCAGCATGACTTCCATCACGTGCGATGCGCTGTGCGTCATCGAGATCACATAGGTGCCGAAGACTTCGTCGCCCACTTCGACCTGCAGCTTGGCCATGCGCCGGAACACCGCCAGCGCCTCGCGCGCCTCGTCGTCGAGCGCGGCGTCGTTCACCTCGATCGGGTCGATGTGGCCGATCCAGGCCGCCAGCCGCTGCAGGCGGTCGGCCTCGGACGCAGCCATGTAGTCGAAATCGGGATCAATCTGCTGCAGCAGCGCGGCGACCGTGCGCGTGTGCACGGTCGACTCCTGGCGGATGTCCAGCTGCAGCAGGTGGAAACCAAAACTTTCAACCAGCCGGATCAGCCCCTGCAGGTCCTGCATGGCGATGATGCGATCACCGTGGCTGATCAGCGAGTCGCGCACCAGGTACAAATCGTCGAGGAAGGACGCGGCATTCTCGTACGCCAGGTTCGAAGTGAAGCTCGGCACGTCGGCCAGGCACTGATGGACGTAGGACAGGTTGGCGTCCAGCCGCGCCAGCATCATCGCCGCCATGCGGCGGTAGGGTTCGCGGCTGTAGATCTGCACCGCGGTGCCGCGGAACACCTGTTCGCCGAAGGCCTCTTCGTATTCCGCCAGGCGCTCCAGGAAGGGGCCGGAAGGCGTGCACCAGTCGCTGCTGTGGGTAAGCGTCTGCCGCAGATCCCGTACCCGGGCACGGTACTCCAACAGCGCTTCCTGCATCTGGGTGTGCACCGTCCATTCGGTGACGTCCGCCGTCACGAACGGGTTGCCGTCGCGGTCGCCGCCGATCCAGGAGCCGAAGCGGATGAAGCTCGGCACACTGACCGGGGCGGCGCCGTCGGCGTTCACGCCGTAATGCTTGCGTAGCGCCTTCTCGAAGAAGTAGTACGCCTTGGGCACCGCCTCGAACAGGCTCTCGCGCACGTAATAGAGGCCGTTGCGCACTTCGTCGCGCACTTCCAGCTTGGCGGTGCGCAGTTCGTCGGTGCGCCACATGACCTGGATCTCGGCGGCCAGCTGCGCTTCCAGCTCGCGCTGATCGCTCACCCCGAGGGTGGGGCTGTACAACTGGTCGCAGATCAGGAACACCCGGCGCATGCCTTCCATCACCGCGCGGCGGCGTGCTTCGGTCGGGTGGGCGGTGAATACCGGCGCGTAGTGCAGGCGGTTGACCATGTCCTGCAGCGTGCCGACCGACATGCCCTGCGCCTTGAGATCGGCCAGGGTACGGTCGAACGAGCCTTCCCACAACGGCATGCCATGTGACAGCATGCGGCGGCGGTTACGGTGGGCAAAGCTCTCCTCCGCCACGTTGACCAGCTTGAAATAACTGGAGAATCCACGCACCACCAGTTCCACCTTGGCAGCGGGCATGGCGTCGATCATCGCCATCAATTCGGTGCGGCGCTGCTGGTCTTCCTGCTGCTGAAGTTCGGCAAAGCCGCGGCGCAGGGTTTCCACCGCCTCGAACACGTCTTCGCCGGCGAACTGCAGCAGCACCTGGCCGAGCAGGGTGCCCAGCAGCTTGACCTGCGCACGCAGGTGGTCATCCGTCAGGAGGGTTTCGGGTGCATTCATGGGCGGAAAGCGGGGCTATTACGGCAAAGCCTGCTATTTTCTCATATTGGCACGCATCACCCAACCGCGCGCCGGGCATTGCGGAACATCCGCAGCCACGGGCTCGCGCCGGCCATCCCGTCAGGCCGCCACGACAGCTGCGCCGCACGGTATACGCGTTCCGGATGCGGCATCAGGATGCTGAAGCGGCCATCGGCCGTGGTGAAGCCCGTGAGCCCCCCGGCCGAGCCGTTGGGATTGAGCGGGTAGATTTCGGTCGCGGCGCCGCGATGGTCGACGTAGCGCAGCGTCGACAGAGCCTCCGCGGCATGCGCCGCATCGCGGAAAACGACCCGCCCTTCGCCATGCGACACCACGATCGGCATCATCGAACCCGCCATGTCGGCGAAGAAAATCGATGGCGAAGCCTGCACCTCGACCAGAACAAAGCGTGCCTCGAACTGTTCCGACAGGTTGCGCTCGAAACGCGGCCAGGCGGCCGCGCCGGGAATCAGGTCGTGCAGCTGGCTCATCATCTGGCAGCCGTTGCACACGCCGAGCGCAAAGGTGTCGGCGCGTTCGAAGAAGGCGGAAAACGCATCCCGTGCGCGCGGATTGAACAGGATCGACTTGGCCCAGCCGCCGCCCGCGCCCAGCACGTCCCCGTAGCTGAAGCCGCCACAGGCGGCGAGCCCGGTGAAATCGCCCAGGCGCACCCGGCCGGAGAGGATGTCGCTCATGTGCACGTCGACGGCGGCAAAGCCGGCGGCGTCGAACGCAGCGGCCATCTCGACCTGGCCGTTGACGCCCTGCTCGCGCAACACCGCCACCCGCGGGCGCTTTCCGCTGGCAATGAAGGGCGCGGCAATATCGGTATGGCTATCGAAGCTAGGCGCAAAGCGCAGGCCCGGATCGCCGGCATCGGCGTTGCGTGCGAATTCCTGTTCGGCGCATGCCGGGTTGTCGCGCAGCTTCGCCATTTCATAACTCGTGCGTGCCCACGCGCTTTGCAGGTCGGTGCGCGCCTCGTCGAGGATCACCCGCTCCTTGCGCAGCACGCGCACGCGGTCCGCCCCATTGGGCTGGCCGACGATGTAGAACTCGCCGCGCAGGCCTGCGTCGAAGAAGGCCTGCATCACTGCCTGGGTGTCGCTGCGGCGGATCTGCAGCACGGCGCCGGCTTCCTCGCTGAACAGCACGCTGAACATTCGTTCGGAGTAACCGCGCGGGTCCTGCATGTCCGGCTCCGGCAAACCCTCGTCCTCGACGTCATGGCGGATCTTCTCCGAGCACAGTTCGTCGACGTCCATCTCCACCCCGCAGTGGCCGGCGAACGCCATCTCGCACAGGGCGGCGAACAGGCCACCATCCGAGCGGTCGTGATACGCCAGCAGCTTGCCATCTGCGTTGAGTGCCTGCACGGTGTCAAAGAAGGCACTGAGCGCCGCGGCTGCCGGCGCGTCCGGGCAGCGGTCGCCCACCTGTTTGTAGGCCTGAGCGAAGCTCGATCCGCCAAGCCGGTTCTTGCCCAGCCCCAGATCGATCAGCACGAGATCGGTGTCGCCTGCGTCGGTGCGCAGCTGCGGCGTCAGGTGTTGCGTCGCATCGGGCGTGGTGGCGAACGCCGAAATCACCAGCGAGATCGGCGAGGTCACCGATTTCTTCTCGCCGTCGGCCTGCCACACCGTCTTCATGCTCATCGAATCCTTGCCGACCGGGATGCTCACGCCGAGCGCCTGGCAATAATTCGAAACCGCCGCCACGGTATCGAACAACGCTGCATCCTCGCCAGGGTGGCCGGCCGGCGCCATCCAGTTGGCCGACAGTTTCACGCTGCCCAGTCCCTCGACGCGCGCGGCAGCCAGGTTGGTGATCGCCTCGACGATCGCCATGCGCCCCGACGCCGGCGCGTCGATCAGCGCCAGCGGGGCCTTCTCGCCGATGGAGAAGGCCTCGCCCTGCGTGGTCTGGTAGCCCGCCAGCGTGATCGCGCAATCGGCCACCGGCACCTGCCACGGCCCCACGCACTGGTCGCGCGCGGTGAGGCCGCCGACGCTGCGGTCGCCGATGGAAATCAGGAACATCTTCGACGCCACCCCCGGCAACGCCAGCACGCGGTAGACCGCATCCTTCAGGTCGATGCCGTCGAGCGCCAGCGGCGCAGGCAGGGCCGACTGGTGCGCCACGTCGCGCGTCATCTTGGGCGGCTTGCCGAGGATCACATCCAGGCTCACGTCCACCGGCGCATTCTGGAAATGGCTGTCGGTCACCAGCAGGTGGTTGTCCTCGGTGGCCTCGCCCAGCACGGCGAACGGACAGCGCTCGCGCTCGCAGATCGCGCGGAATTCGTCCAGGCGGGCCGGCGGGATCGCCAGCACGTAGCGCTCCTGCGCCTCGTTGCACCAGATTTCACGCGGCGACATGCCGGATTCTTCCGACGGCGCGGCGCGCAGCTCGAAGCGGCCGCCGCGGCCGCCACCGTGCACCAGCTCGGGCAGCGCGTTCGACAGGCCGCCGGCGCCGACGTCGTGGATCGACAGGATGGGATTTTTCTCGCCGAGCTGCCAGCAGCGGTCGATGACTTCCTGCGCGCGCCGCTCCATTTCGGGGTTGCCGCGCTGCACCGAGTCGAAATCGAGGTCGGCGGCGTTGGCACCGGTATCCATCGACGAGGCGGCACCGCCGCCCAGCCCGATCAGCATGCCGGGGCCGCCCAGCTGGATCAACAGGGTGCCGGTCGGCAGCATTTTCTTGTCGACATGGTCGGCACGGATGCTGCCGACACCGCCCGCCAGCATGATGGGCTTGTGGTAGCCGCGCCGCTGCCCGGCGACCGTTTCTTCAAACGTACGGAAATAGCCGGCCAGGTTGGGGCGGCCGAATTCGTTGTTGAACGCTGCCGCGCCGATCGGGCCTTCGAGCATGATCGCGAGCGGGGTGACGATGCGCTCGGGCTTGCCGTAGGCGTCCGTTTCCCACGGCTGGGCGTAACCAGGAATATTGAGGTTGGACACCGAGAATCCGCACAGGCCGGCCTTGGGCTTGGAACCGATGCCGGTCGCGCCCTCGTCGCGGATCTCGCCGCCGCTGCCAGTGGCTGCACCGGGGAAGGGCGAGATGGCAGTCGGGTGGTTGTGCGTCTCCACCTTCATCAGCACGTGGGTAAGCTCGCTGCTGTAAGCGTAGCTGCCGTCGGCGCGCGGATAGAAGCGGTCGATCTGCGCCCCCTCGATGACGGAGGAGTTGTCCGAATACGCCACCACCGTGCCCTCGGGGTGGGCGGCGTGGGTGTCGCGGATCATGCCGAACAGCGATTTCGCCTGCACTTCGCCGTCGATCACCCAGGCGGCGTTGAATATCTTGTGGCGGCAGTGCTCCGAGTTGGCCTGCGCGAACATCATCAGTTCGACGTCGGTGGGGTTGCGCCCGATGCGGGTGAAGTTGTCGACCAGATACTCGACCTCGTCGTCCGACAGCGCGAGGCCGAGTTCTCGGTTGGCCGCTTCCAGCGCGGCACGGCCACCGCCGATGACGTCGACCGCAGCCAGTTCGCGCGGCGGCACATGCTGAAACAGCGCGTGCGCGGCATCGAGCGAGCTCATCACGGCTTCCGTCATGCGGTCGTGCAGCAGCGGCAGCAGTGCCGCCAGCGCCTGCGCCGATAGCGCGGCGCCCTGCGGATCGCGCAGGCGGTAAGCCACGCCGCGCTCGATGCGGCGCAGTTGGGCGAGGCCGCTGTTTCTGAGGATATCCGTCGCCTTCGACGACCAGGGTGAAATCGTGCCCGGGCGCGGCGTCACCAGAATCTGCACATCATCGGCCGAAGGACTGTCGGCCGGCGTACCGTAATCCAGGGTCTGGGCCAGTTGTTGCGCAACCGCGGCATCCAGTTCGGCCTCCAGTTCGAGGAAATGCCAGTAGCGCGCAGTCAAATCGCCCAGCGACACACCGAGACGGGCTGCCTCCTGGCGAATTTTTTCGAGTCGGAAGGCGGACAGCGCGGTACTGCCGGGGAGCGATACGATGGAAGACATGTGCGTCTTTGCAAACAGGGCAAAGACGCTATTTTAGCCGATCGGAACGCCTCGCCGGACGGGCCTGCTGGCGATCGCCGGCCTGCTTTTGCCAGATTTCGAGGCATTCGAGGCCGCAGAAATGGTGGACATAGTCCTGCGCATCCGCCACCTTGACCGTATCGGCGGGAATTTCCTTCAAACAGACTTCGCAGCTGAAAACCGTGCAGGTAGCTTCATCGGTGCAATGCGCCACCAATGCGCCCGCGGGGTTGCGATGACGGGTATCCATGGGACAGCCCTGCAAACATCCGGATACTTCGAAGTG